>CAJOFG010000223.1:1674-2520 GCA_905233965.1 uncultured Selenomonadaceae bacterium | reverse complement strand
AGATTTTTTTCGATTTCTTCCGGCGAAAGATCCCGACAATGCCGATTGTACCCGCCGAATTTTTTCTCTTCGCCGGGATTTTCTTCAGGCTCTTCATTATCGCAAAAACAGCGGTAAGCATGTCCGGTTTCTATCAATTTTTCGGCGTATTTTTTATAAATTTCCATGCGCTCACTCTGAACGTAAGGCGCAAAATTTCCGCCCTGATGAGGACCTTCGTCCGGAATAATTTTTGCTGCGGCAAGAGTCCTCTCGATAAAATCGACGGCATCGGCAACATAACGGGCGCGATCCGTGTCCTCAATTCTCAAAATAAAATCCCCGCCGGAAGATTTTGCAAAAAGATAAGCATAAAGCGCGGTACGCAAATTTCCTATGTGCATATATCCCGTCGGACTGGGTGCAAAACGTGTGCGAATCCTGTTCAAAAAATTTCCCTCCAAATATTTCAAAGATCGTTTCAGCCATTCAAATAATTTGCAATAGCCGTGTCATAATCGGCGGTATGTGCAAAGGCTTCCGCCGCCAATTTTTTGCGCGTGTCGTAATCGACTTCTCCGGTTTCGGCAACCATTTTTGCAATTTCGTCGTAACGATCCGGATTTGTAACGACCGTAACAAATTTAAAATTCTTTGCCGCCGCCCGAATCATTGCCGGCCCGCCGATGTCGATATTTTCGACGGCTTCAGCCAAAGTAACATTCGGCTTTTTTATTGTCGATTTGAACGGATAAAGATTCACAACGACCATATCAATGGGTTTAATGTCGTACTCTTCCATCTGTTTCAGATGTTCCGGATTGTCGCGAACGGCAAGGATACCGCCGTGAATTTTCGGGTTGAGAG
>CAJOFG010000223.1:0-1560 GCA_905233965.1 uncultured Selenomonadaceae bacterium | reverse complement strand
AATTTTTTTGCAAGTTCGACCGCGCCCATTTTGTTTGAAACGCTTATCAATGCGCGTTTGATTTTGAGTTCCATAATTTTTTCCCCCTCATTTCGTCCTTATTGAAACGTCGCCGGCGTAAACCGTCCGCCGCCCTTCCGGAGTATCGACGACAAGCGCGCCGTCCGAATCAATGTCAACCGCAACGCCTTCAAAAGTTTCTCCGTTTTCCGCAGAAATTACGCGAATATTTTTTCCGAGAGTTATGTTGTATTTCCGCCAAAGTTTTAAAACGTCGTCAAAACCGTTTTTCAAAATTTCAATGTAAAGTTTGTCAAATTCTTCCAAAACAGCCCGGAAAAATTCAATTCGGGAAATTTCTTTTCCGGCAACTTCCGAAAGTGATGCGGCAATATCCCGGATCTCCGGAGGGAACTCTTCCCGGCTTATGTTTACGTTAATTCCCATACCGATAACGAGATAATTTATCCGAGAAATTTCGCCGCTCATTTCGGTCAAAATGCCGACAATCTTCCTGCCGTCGTGCATTATGTCATTCGGCCATTTTATTTGCGCCTTCAAATTAAATTTGTCCATAGCCCTTGCAACGGCAACCGCCGCCGTCAAAGTTGCTTTCGGTGCATCTTTCGGCAAAAAATTCGGGTGCAACAAAAGGGAAAACCAAATTCCCTTTCCGTTCGGCGAAAAAAAACTTCTGTCCAGCCGACCTTTGCCGCCGGTCTGTTCTTCCGCAACAATTATTGTCCCGTCCGGATATTTTGACGCAAGACTTTTCGCGACTCCGTTTGTCGAATCGACCGACTCAAAATGCCGGATTTTGTTTTCGTCCGTTCCGATAATTTTCGTGTCGAGTCCGGGAAGAATTTCGGCGGGCAAAAGTTTCTCCGTCAATCCCCGCAAACTGTAACCGGATTTTTCCCGGCTTTCAATGTCATAACCGAGAGTGCGAAGTTTTTTGATATGTTTCCAGACGGCCGTGCGGGTTATCCCGAGTTTTTCGGCAATACCGGCACCGGATACAAATTCTCCTTTCGCCTCTTTCAAAAATTCAACTGTCTTATTTTGCATTTGCGCTCCTCAAAATTTTCTCAAAAACAAGTTTCAATCGTTCCGATAATTTCGCCGCGATGATTTTTCAACCAAAGCCGCCGCTTCTTCTTTAGTCAGCAGGTCGAGATATTTCAAAACCGCAATTACCATCGGCGTAATTGCGGCAAAACTTCCGTCCTCAATCTTGAAACTTATTCCGAGATCTCCGTCTTTGACGGCAAGACAATAAACCGCATCCGATCCGATTTTTGCAATTATTCTTCCTTTCGTGACTTCCGGAACCGCAAGATCTATTCTGCCGGTGCCGGAAACGATTTGAGGATATTTGCTCATGGCGTTGCGAATTTTTGTCGCCGCATCTTCATAATCTCCCCAGTTGCCTTTTTGCGGAGTGGAAAGTCGGGCATAAGCAAGTGCCATGTTGTAAATCGGCAGATAAAAAACCGGAACGCCGCAACCGTCGATACCGATTTCAAGTTTGTCCTCCGGAACTTTCGATGCCATCGCAAC
>CAJOFG010000222.1:1306-2266 GCA_905233965.1 uncultured Selenomonadaceae bacterium | reverse complement strand
TTCTGACATAACGGGCAAGCAAATTTTCCCATTTGTGATTGAATTGCGGCTCGACAGCCAATGCCTTAATCGTTTCAATATTGGTTATCGCCTCAACCAAAAATGCGTTGTTCATCGCGCCGGTACGCCAGACCGCCTCAATCTTTCTCTTGATGATCGGAACCGCCCAAATATTTTGCGCAACATAAAGCGGGATTGTCAAAAGTGCTATCAAAGTAAGCGGCACGGAATACCAGAACATAAACGCAATAAAGACGACCGAAAAGAAAACGTCCAAAGCGGTCATGAGTCCGGAGCCGGTCAAAAATTCGCGAATCTGCGTCAATGCTCCGACGCGCATCAAGGTATCACCGACGCGCCGCCGTTCGTAATAGGGAAGCGGCAAAGCTATCAAATGACGGAAAAGCCTTGTGCCGAGTATCGCGTCAAGTTTGTTGGTCGTGTGATTCAAAAGATAAGTTTTGAAGAAAGTCAACAGCGACTGCATCAGGAAAAATACGACCATGCTGCAACCGATAACCGTCAAAGTCGAATAACCGGCGTTGCTTATGACTTTATCGATTATGACTTGAGTGATGAGCGGCATGCCGATTCCCATAAGCTGCAGGAAAAAGGATGCGATCAAAACTTCAATCAAAGGCTTTTTGTAATGTGAAAGGACTTTTGTAAACCAGCTGACGTTGTAACGCTTTTTAAAATATGTCCAGCTGAAAGATGCCGAAAAAATCAAAAGTTCGTTTGACCAACTGTCCAAAAATTCTTTCATGGGCATGGCGGTCGGTTTTGTATCGCGAGGATCTATCAGCAAAACGACTTCATCATTTGCCGATCCGATCGTAATGTATGCCCCGTCATTCATTTTTGCGACGGCGGGATATTCAATTTCGTGCAATTCGTCCGCCGTCGGTCGAATCAGGGTACTTTTTACGTTGTATTTTCCGGCAAGTTTCTGCAAATTCT
>CAJOFG010000222.1:0-1266 GCA_905233965.1 uncultured Selenomonadaceae bacterium | reverse complement strand
ATCCCCGTTCGATTGTTTATGTTCGGAGATCCTTGTTCGGGCATTTCTGAAACGATTCCTCCTTAACGAATATTTTGCGGTAAATTCCGAAAACTTTCACAAAAAAACCGCCGTCTGTCATTGGAGAAAGCCGGCGATTGTTTTTTTACTTTTTTCGGACAGTCAATCAACGAAATTTCTTTTCATATTCCGCCAAAATTTTCGGCGGTCGAATCAATTAACGAAATTTGCGTTTGCGTGCCGCCTCCGATTTTTTCTTACGGCGCACACTCGGTTTCTCATAATGTTCGCGTTTGCGAACCTCGGCAAGCGTACCGGCTTTCTGACAGGTACGTTTAAAGCGACGGAGAGCACTGTCTATGGATTCGTTTTTTCCGACCTTAACTTCATTGGCCATATTCTTTTCCCTCCCTCCGCTTAAATCTGCGGTGAATTTTACCACCAAAAAATTTTCGCGTCAACCGGAAAACCGTTAAAATCCGGTTAAAAACCGGTAACAATGTGTTTGCTTTATGCCACAAATTCCCGATTAAATCGGATTGAGCTTTTAAAAGTTTATGATATAATTCGGCGGTCGATAAAATAAAATGCTTTGAAAAAATTTTTTCGCGTTGATTTTAAAAATTCGGGAGCGTGACAAAAATGATTAAAATTTTGTTTGTGTGCAGCGGCAACACCGGCAGATCTCCGATGGCGGAATTTGTCATGAAAAAATTGGCAGCCGATGCCGGACTTGACGGAAAAATTTTCGTTGCTTCCGCCGCTTCAAAACCGACGGACGGCGGAGATTTGCATGAGGGAATTGCCGCAAAACTTCGCAAAGAGGGTATTCCCTTTACGAAACACACGGCAAGACAAATTTCGGCGGAAGATTATTCGCAATATGAAAAAATCGTCTGCACGGATTCCGGAAATGTGGAGCAGGTCAAAGAAATTTGCGGCGGCGATCCGGACAAAAAGGTAAATCTTTTGCTTGAATTTGCCGGCGAAAAAAACGACATTCCCTGGGACAAAAACGGATTTGCAAAAACTTTTGACGATATTTTGCGCGGTTGCAAAGCACTTCTGAAAAATGTAAAATAGCGCGGACATCAAATATTTTAGAGGAGAAATTTTTATGAACGGAACCGAAAACGGCTATGCCGGCGCGCTGTTTTTCTCGCTTGTGAGCTTGGGGGCGCTTTTGAAAATTGATGAAGTTTTGGGCTGGGGAATCGGGGCATTTGCGGCACTTTTGGCGGCAATTTGCCTGAAGAAGGCGATAAA
>CAJOFG010000221.1 GCA_905233965.1 uncultured Selenomonadaceae bacterium | reverse complement strand
GGCGACGGCAACGCTTACGGCGTGTTGCAGAGCATTTCGATTGACGGCTCCGGCATTATAACCGGTACTTACACCAACGGCGTTATTCGCAACGAGGCGCAAATCGCCGCCGCCCAGTTCATCAATACCGCAGGCTTGAACAAGGTCGGCACAAGCCTTTATCAAGAGTCCAACAACTCCGGTGTCGCGAACATCAAGACGATTGACGCTCTCGGTTTGTCGGTACAGGCCTCCGCTCTCGAAATGTCGAACGTCGATCTTGCGTCCGAACTTTCCGACATGATTATCACTCAGCGCGGATTCCAATCCAACTCCAAGATTATCACCACGTCCGATGAAATGCTTGAGACTCTCATCAACATGAAACGGTAAAATTTAAATTAAGGATACACTTTGAACTTTCCAAACAAAAAAGTCGTTGCGAATTTGTGACGGCTTTTTTTTACTAAAAGGAGAGATTGCCATGTTGAAAAAAATTTTCGCCCTTTGTCTTGCGCTGATTTTTATTTTCGCCGTCGGTGAGGCAAAGTCTAAAGATAAAGTGCCGGAAATTCCGGAGAACGAACGAATAACAATCGCCGTCGAAGCGGAGGACAAAACCTCTTTCGATTATCTCGGCACGGATAAATATTTGTGCGGCATGATTGCCGAAATGCTCGACGAAACAAAAATTTTTAAAGTCCTCGACGCGGAAACGGGTGAGCCGGTAATTTTCGGCGCGGAAAAAATTTCCGAAACAAAATCACTCGGCGAAAGAAAATCCGGTGCAGATGTCGGCGAACTTCTCTACATCACGCCGGCAACGAAGGACGAAAAGCCGGACAATCATTCAGACGTTGACACGACCGCTTATAAAAGTCGCGGCATTGATTATTTGATTCGCTGTGAAATTCTCGGTATCGGCATGGTAAAAAAAGAGATGAATACCGGACTTGCCGGCGGAATAGGTATCGGAATAGGTTCGCACCGCCGCCACGGTTGGGGGTTCGGTATAGGCACGGTTATTTCGGACTCTTACCTGATGAGGAGAAATTTTTATTGCACGGCGGTCAACGTGAAATTTATCAGTGTCGATACCGGAATAATTTTGTGGCAAAAAAATTTGTCCGGAGAGGCGGCGAAACACCGCAAGCCGTCCAAAGGTTACGACGACGCATTTGACGAAGCTTATTTGAAGTCGATAAACAGTGCCGCGTACCGAATACTCGACGAAATATTTTCTCCCTCATGCCGACGAAAATA
Source organism: uncultured Selenomonadaceae bacterium (assembly GCA_905233965.1). Taxonomy (GTDB): domain Bacteria; phylum Bacillota; class Negativicutes; order Selenomonadales; family Selenomonadaceae; genus Quinella. Next base: position 775 of record CAJOFG010000221.1, on the reverse strand, counting down.
AAAAATCCGACAAATAATTTCGCCGGTCAAAAAAATTTGTTCGAGGTGGTAACAATGTTGACGATTGAAGAAATTAAAAAGACAGTTGCAAAAATTGCTCCGAAATATAATTTAAAAAAAGTTACTCTGTTCGGCAGTCGTGCGTCCGGGAATTTTCGCGATGACAGCGACGTTGATTTGATTGTGGAATTTGAAACGGACGCTGTGTCTTTGTTCACCATTGCCGGTATAAAAATCGATTTGGAAGAAATTTTCGGTGTCGGTGTAGATGTAATTCACGGACCGAAAGAAGATTCTTGGTTGATTGAAATTGACAAGGAGATTGAAATTTATAATTATTTTGCAAAAAATTATTTCGGAAATTGAAAAGTCATTCATTTTTTTTGGCGACAATACACTTGAAGATTTTCTCGACAATGAAATTTTGCAGTATGCAGTCGGAATGATTTCGATAAATATCGGTGAACTTGTTAAAAATCTCAGCGATGATTTCCGAAAAAACAATTCACAAGTCGCTTGGAAAAGTGCCGCTCAATTCAGAGATATTGTTGCTCACAAATATGAAACATTACGCATGGTTGATGTGTACAAGACCGTTAAAGAAGATTTTCCGGAATTGAAAAAACAAATCGAAGAAATTCTTGAGAATGAGCAAAAATCCGTTCGAGGTGGTAACAATGTTGACGATTGAAGAAATTAAAAAGACGGTTGCAAAAATTGCTCCGAAATATAATTTAAAAAAAGTTACTCTGTTCGGCAGTCGTGCGTCCGGAAA
>CAJOFG010000220.1 GCA_905233965.1 uncultured Selenomonadaceae bacterium | reverse complement strand
ACTGTAACCCTTTTGAAACTTAATCATATTTGTCAATTCTTCGTTCCAATCAACCCCGCTTGTCGAAGAACGCCAATCGGAAATTTGAGTGAGAGTCGCGTCCTGTTCGTCAATTTTGGTGTCGTTGTAATTTGAATTTACGCCGAGTTGGGACATTGACGAAACGTAATAAGAATTTATGCTGAGAGTTCCGAGTGCGTTTATATATGTCGGGTTGCCTGCGGAATCGAGAACTTCATTTCCGTATTTGTCTTTCAATGTATAAAGTTCCAAAGACAAACGATTTGCCCTGCCGGTTTCAATTATGGTTGCCGGCTCAATGTTGAAAAGCTCACTTACATAGACGGCATTTGATCCGTCACGGGTACGGGACCCCCATTCCATATCAGCCGTGCCGTCATCGTTTTTGCTTGTAGCCGCCGCAACATAAGCCGTTCCGCCGGTTTGATCAAAAATCGAATTTACTTCCAACGCATTTATAATTTTTATTCCGGTCATTTGAGTAACCGCGCCGTCTTTTGAAGTAACGGTCATATAATTGTACATTTCGACGGAATCGTAGCCGAAAGAATAAACTTCGTCGCTTACGCCGAAAAAGTTTTGCCCCATGCTTCCGTTAAGATCGTAGCCCTGTTTATGTTGAGCGTTTAAAGTCGTCAGCATATAATTTGACATATTCGCAAGATCGTCAATGTACTTTTTGTCTTCGTCAATGGAGTCAAAATGTGCTTTAAATTCTCCGTTTTGCGGGAAGAACGCCAAATTACTTTCAACAATTTTTATGGTGTAATCGTTTACGCCGTAATCCACGCCGTAAACGTCGCTTGATACGGGATTGGACATTTCAAAATGCAATCTGTCCACGCCGTTTACCAAAGTTATTCCGCCGCTGTTTATCTGATAAAGTCCGGTATCGTTTTCGGAAACGGAAATATTGACGAAATTCGACAAATTGTCGGCAAGAAGATCGCGCTGATCTCTCAAGTCGTTTGCACTTGCGCCGCCGGCTTCCTGTCCGGCGATTTGTCTGTTCAAATTTACTATTCCGTCAAGAATTTGATTAAATTCGAGAAGTTTCATTCTGATTTCGTCGTATTCGGAGTTAATCTGTTCCTGAAGTCCGGCGGCCGCCGTCTGTATTCTGTCGCTCAAAATCTTGCCCTGTTCGATAACGGTACTGCGCTCCGAACTTTCCGAAGATTCCTTTGAAAGGTCAACCCACGACTGATAAAATTTCTGCATGGCGTTTTGTATGCCGGTATCTTCCGAATCGTCGAAAATAACTTCCAATTTGTCATAATTTGTTGCGCGTGTTTCGTNCGAAGATTCATTTCTGAATTGAATGTCCGCATAAAGATCGCGGGCGCGCTGAACGGAAAGACCTTCAACGCCGGTGCCGACCATAACATCGCCGTGTGAAGTGGGTTGATGCTGTCCCTGTGTTGCCGTAAGATTTACCATTTGGCGCGAATAACCTTCCGTGCCGGCGTTTGTTATGTTGTGTCCGGTGACATCCAGCGAAAGCTGATTCGCCAAGATACCGCGAACCATTGTATTGAGTCCGGTAAATGTCGATCTCATGATAATTACTCCCTTTATTTAAAGTCGGTCGTCAAGTCTTTTCGTCCGGCTGACCGACTTTTCCCTTTTTCGACCGAATCAGACGTTTGCATCGAATATGCGCCGTCCTCCGGAACTTTTTGTTTCGGAAGTTGCGCCGTAAATATTGCTTGTCGTCGTCCGCGACAAAATATTTAAATTAAAATCGACGTATGCCATGCCGCTTTTGAGCAATTTGCCGACTTCTTCGGTCTGTTGCTTGAGTTGTTTTTGCAGGTCGAAACTTTTTTGCAGAAGTCTTTCGGAAAGTTCGCGCTGAATGTTGTATTCGCACGATTCAATGAAAGCGGCAAAAGTTTCGACTTTCCTGCCCTTCAAAAATTCACGGGAAGATTTTTCGTTGTTCACCAGATCCCGCAAAAGCGGCTCAATTTTTTGAACAACCGCGCCGGTTTCCGTCGAATTTTTTTTAATGACTTCTTTCAACTCGGCAAACAATTCCGTCAATCGACTGCAAAGCACCGTCTGTTCTCTCAAAAGTCTTATAACTTCATCCATAATTTACTCCCGCAAATCAAGCCTTAAAGTCAAGAGCTTTTTTGTTTGAAAAACTTACGTCGCCGCCTTTCCCGTATCCGGGATTTTCCGTCGTGCCGGTAAGTTGATTTAATTTCCGGCTGACGGCATCAAGCTCGTCCAGCCGCTTTTTTATTCTTTTGGGATACTCCCTGTCCGTTTCATAGAAATTCCGTTTATCTTGTTCAGAACCG
>CAJOFG010000219.1:1496-2197 GCA_905233965.1 uncultured Selenomonadaceae bacterium | reverse complement strand
GAACAAAAAAAACTTTACGAAATTTATCTGTCGGCAATTCGCGGACAAGTTTCCAACTTACTTGACAACATAGAATTTGTTGACGCGACACCGAAACCTCAGCAACCCGCGAAACCAAAAAAAAGATATATTCAACAGGCAACAATAAATTTGGATCGGGTGTATCATTAAATGTATGACGTAAATTTTTCCGAAGAACAGAATTATGATGTCAGCGTCGGTTTTATCGGCGGCGGCGCGTTGACCGAATCGGTTATCAAGGGCATAAGAGGAAATTTTTTGCCGTCGTCGGATATTTTCGTGTCCGACCATAAACAGAAACGGTGCAAAGAACTTTCCAACCGTTACCGGGTGAAGGCGACGGTCGGCTTTGAAGATTTTATCGAAAAAGTAAATTTGCTGATAATCGCCGTGAAACCGAAAGACATCGTTGCAACTTTGTCGGAACTCAAGGAAAAAGTAAATCTGAACACGACAATTCTTTCCGTAGTCGCCGGCTTGAAAATCGAAGTGCTGGAAAAAATTTTTCCGCGCAACGCGATAGTCCGTGCCATGCCGAACGTCGCGCTTTCCGTCGGCGAAGGAATGACGGCTTACGCGATGAACAAAAAAAACTTTACGAAATTTATCTGTCGGCAATTCGCGGACAAGTTTCCAACTTACTTGACAACATAGAATTTGTTGACGCGACACCGAAACCT
>CAJOFG010000219.1:0-1366 GCA_905233965.1 uncultured Selenomonadaceae bacterium | reverse complement strand
TTTACGCGACAAAGTTACAAGTCCGGCCGGCACGACGATTGAAGGTATCCGGGTTCTCGAACGCGGAGGAGTCCGCTCCGCACTCATCGAAGCGGTTATGGCGGCGACGGAAAAGTCAAGAAATCTCGGTAAATAATTTTTTTTCGGAGGTCAATATGTCTGCAAGAATTTTATACGGAAAAGATTTTGCCGCACAGATAAAAGAATCGGCGCGGCGCGAAGTCGAAGAACTCAAAAATAAATTCGGCGTGACACCGGGTTTGGCGGTGATAATCGTCGGTGAAAATCCGGCATCGCAAATTTACGTTCGCAACAAAAATAAAGCTTGCGAAGAACTCGGAATAAAATCCGAAGCGGTCGCCATGCCGGAAACAACGACGAAAGACGAATTGCTGAAAAAAATCGACGACTTGAACGCAAACCCGGACATTCACGGAATTTTGGTTCAACTCCCGTTGCCGGACGCGATAAAAGCACATTCGGAAGAAATTTTGAATCGAATCGACCCGCGCAAAGATGTTGACGGTTTCCACCCGGTGAACGTCGGAAAATTGGTTACCGGAAGTCCGGCACTCGTTCCTTGCACGCCGGCCGGCTGTATCGAAATGTTAGATCTTGCCGGAATTGAAATTGACGGGAAACGCGCCGTCATAATCGGGCGCAGCAATATCGTCGGCAAACCCATGTTGCACCTGCTCATGGCGCGTCACGCAACCGTTACCGTTTGTCATTCGCATACAAAAAATTTGCCGGAAATTACACGTCAAGCCGAAATTTTGGTTGCCGCGATGGGCAAACCTAAATTCGTTACCGCCGACATGATTAAACCCGGCGCGGTCGTCATTGACGTGGGAATAAATCGAATCGCTCCGAAAAAATTGGTCGGCGACGTTGATTTTGATGCGGCGGTCGAAGTTGCCGGCGCGATAACTCCGGTTCCCGGCGGCGTGGGTCTGCTCACCGTCGCCATGCTGATGAAAAACGTAGTGACGGCAACAAAATTGCAAATCAAATAAGGGAGAAGTCCGCCATGAAGAAAGCGGTAAAATTGGACGCAACAGATAACGTAATGACTTGCACTTCCGAAATTTTTTCCGGCGAATTTGTCGAATCTGCCGGAATTGCCGGCGATACCGTTCAAGAAGAAAAACTTCACGCCGAATTTGAAAAAGAATTTCTCGACAAAGTCGGCGCGATAAATTGTCGGGAAATCAGAAGTCAAAATCTTCGTCCGTGTATCGGTTGCGTGGAAGAGTCGGCAACAATTTCGGACAAAATGTTGACGGCTTAAAAAAGTTTTGCAAGTCGTTCCAAAATTTTTTCGGCAAGTTCGATTTTTTTCATGCCGGGAAAATTTTCAACCCTG
>CAJOFG010000218.1 GCA_905233965.1 uncultured Selenomonadaceae bacterium | reverse complement strand
CAAGCAACCGGAAAGCACCGGTTCCGGCTCAACCGACATGAAGCTGACAAAATTTAGAGCGATGGTTCAGGATGCGGACAGATTTTTGTCCGGGCGCACGGGCAGCGGCTTTATGTTCGGCAGCGGAAAATACAAGACTTATCAGGTAAGTCAATTCAAGCGTTACAATTCGGATATGTTCACTTCAATTTTGGAAAGCACTTTCAATCCGGGAAAAACCGGCCCGCTTGAAGTTGTCGATGAACAGGGCTTGATTCAACTTTATCGCGATGTTAAAGCGAAATCCGGCGAAAAAGGTTTGAACGAATTTTACCGGCTGATTTTCTGGCTTCTCTTCAGCGCGGCGGTCAACGACGAAATTTATAACAACGAATTGACCAACATTATAGATCTTGCCTACTGTCTGGGATTCAATGAAGATATGACGCGGGATTGGTGCAAAGCCGTTGCTTACATCATAAGCGGAAACAAATTCGGCGAAAACGTAAATCTTCAACTTTCGACGGCGGCCGGAAAATCTTTCTTCCTGCATCAGGCTTAAGAGTTTGAACGCGTAAGTTATTTCGGATCATGAAAATATCAAATCGGCTGTTGAACGTAATTTTATTTTCGACGGCGGCGGGGATTTTGGCGGCGGATCGTTTCGGATTTTCCGCCAAAATTTTAATTTTGGGAATTGTCGCAATCGTTGCGGCGGCAATAATTTTTACTTGGCGGCAAAAAAAATTTGAATTTCGGCAAATGGTTTTGCCGGCGTTGTTTTTTGTTTTGGGCGCGGCGAGATTTTTTGCGGCGGACACTTTACCGGAAAATGACATTTCAAATTTTGCCGGTCAAAATATTTTTGTTTCCGGAGAATTGCGGGACGCGCCGCAAATTAAAATTTTGCCGAACGATTTGCAACAACTTCGACTTATAATAAACGTCAAAGAAATAAAAAGCGACGGGAAAAAAATTCCGGCGACCGGCGCAATTGTTTTGACTTCTTATCAAAAACTCGGCGAACCTTTGATTTTTTCCGGGAAAATCGGCGATAAAATTTCTGCCTCCGGGAATTTAAAACTTCCGACGAATTATAAGAATCCCGGTCAAATTGATACCGTCACCCGCCTGAAAGCCGACGGAATAACGGCAAGAATGTCTGCCGGGAAAAATGGGATTGAAGTCGAACATTTGCCCGGAAATCTTTGGACAAAATTTTTGCGTTTCGTGAACGATATTCGGGATCATTACAAAAATTCAATGACCGGAGTAATGTCTAATGAGGACGCGGCGGCAATTTTCGCGATGCTTTTCGGCGGATATGAAGGAATAAACCCGGAACTTGTAACGGAATTTCAAACAACCGGGATTGTTCACATTTTATCGGTCAGCGGCTCTCACATGAGTTTATTGGCGGCGGCAACGGCTTACATTTGTCTGCTTTTGAATCACGCTCGGATTTTTGGTAATTTTTACTTACACATTTTTAAGCGGACTTCAGCCTCAAGTCATACGCTCGGCAATAATGGGACTTTTAATATTTGCCGCAACCGCTTTAAATGTTGAAGCAATGAGCCGGCGACTTTTGACTTTGACGGCTTTGACAATGTTGCTTTTGTTTCAACCGCTGTTGTTGTTCGATATAAGTTTTCAGCTCAGTTTTGCGGCAACGGCGGGATTGATTTACCTTACGCCGGATTTGAGATTGTCAATGCACCGCCTTCCGAAAATTTTTTCTTATCCGGCATCAATGACACTCGGCGCGCAAATTGCAAGTCTGCCGATAATAATTTGGTATTTCAATCAGGTTTCGCTGAGTTCGATTTTATCAAATGTTTTGGTTTTGCCGATTTTGGAGCTTGTGATAATCGGCGGGCTTTTGGGGGGAATTGTTGCGGCAATAATCCCCTTTGCCGGAAAAATAATTTTTGTTGCGGAATCTTTGATTTTCGGGGCGGGTGCCGAATTAAATCGACTTTTGGCAAATTTGCCGGCAAGCTCGGTGCAAGTTCCGACTTTGGGACTTGCCGCCGGGATAATTTATTATATTGCCTTAATTTTTCGCCGCCCGGAAATTTTGATTGTGCTTTTAATTTTTTCGGCGATAAATTTTTTCAAGCCGTCCGGAAATGTCGAAGTAAATTTTGTTGACGTGGGGCAGGGAGATTGTGCGGTTGTTTTGACT
>CAJOFG010000217.1:1583-3028 GCA_905233965.1 uncultured Selenomonadaceae bacterium | reverse complement strand
ACAAGCCGAATCATACGGTACGATTATCGCGCTGACGTTGCTTTTCTTGAACACCGAACGCGGATTTGGGGAAAAGCGGCTCAAAAAATTTTTGTGGGAGTTTGATGACTTCCTCGAAGGCGTGAAAAAATTCGGCAAGGGCAACATGGCGGAAGTCCGGAAAACTCTTTTGAACGATTGCGGCATCGATATTCAGCAAGAATTTAAACGCTTGCACGAGGAGAGAGGGAAACGCGATGAAGAAAATCAAGCCGATTAAATTTCGCGGCAAATATCAAACATGGGACGAGGAAGAATATGCCTTCGGAGATTTTACACATGACGATTTCGGCAAAATTTACGTTGACGGGTATATTGTCGTCGAACCCGACACCATCGGACAGTTTACGGGAGCTTATGACAAAAAAGGTGCGGAAATTTACGAAGATGATATTTGCGAAGTTGCCGGTGATTATAAAGTGGTTATTCGTTGGGATTCGGAAAATTTGCGGTGGTATGCGGAACTTCCCGACGGCGAAATTTTTTCAATCGTGAAATTCTGCGTAGCCAACGCCGGTGGTTTTTACAAAGTCATCGGCAACATTCACGACAACCCCGGTCTTTTGAAGGAGGGCGAAAAATGAAAATCTGTAAAGAGTGCGGAAAAGAATTTTCGACGCGAGACGACAGGGTGAAATATTGCTCGGCAGATTGCCGGCTTAATCACGATAAAAAGAGACGCGCCGAATATCTGCACAATTCTTACTATCCCGCCAACAAAGAAAAAATTATCGAACGGAATCGCAAATATTACGCCGAAAACAAAGAAAAAGTCGCCGAACGTCAACGCAAATATTATTTGAAAAAAATATGGGGAGATGAAGACTGATGAAAATAATAAATCCGTCCGTTGAACTTATGCGCGACTTCGACGGCGAAGAAATTATGAAGTTTATCGAAAAGTGCGGCAGGACGTGTTATCAATCCGAAAAAAATATCACCGCAGACAGCGCAAAAATTTTTGTCGAAAATCTGATTCGGCGCGGTCATGAGTCCGTACTCGAACATTTCAGCGTGACTTTCAAAATTATTTGCGATCGCGGCGTTATGGCGGAATTGACCCGTCATCGGCTCGCAAGTTTCAGCATTGAATCAACTCGGTTCTGCGATTACAAAGACGAATTGACTTTCATTAAGCCGGCTTTTTTCGGCAACGGCTCGGCAGTTTGGGAAAACGCAATGATTCAAGCGGAAGAAAAATATTCTTTCCTGCGTCAATCCGGTTTCGCTCCCGAAATTGCCCGCTCCGTTTTGCCGAACTCACTCAAAACCGAAATTGTTATGACGGCTGACCTTCGCGAATGGCGGCATATTTTGAAACTTCGCACAGCAAAAGACGCTCATCCGCAGATGCGCGAAGTTGCCTTCATGATTTTAAAAATTCTCAAAGAAAAATTGCCCGTCGT
>CAJOFG010000217.1:0-1493 GCA_905233965.1 uncultured Selenomonadaceae bacterium | reverse complement strand
GTGAAAAAAATCGACTTCGTTTTCTTCAATGAGAATAAAATCCGCGTCGCTGTTTACGAAGAAAGGAATGACAGTCACCGCAAGCCCGAAATTAAAAGCGGCAAAGTCCTTCTCAATCCGACTGAACGAGACGCATTGAAAAACATAATCCCTCTCCCGCAAGTTTCGATCGGCGGCTCCGTTTTAAAACTTCCCGAATTATGGATTAATGTTATCGACAAAACCTATATTTGGTGCAGGAATAAGTCAGAAATATTTTTTCAAGCCGTCAGAAGAAAATACAACGGCGAACATTATCACAAAATTTGCAGTGATTATTCAATTTCACAACCGCATTTTTTTAACATCATAGACAAGGCGCGAATGTATGCCGCAATGCAAGCCGCGCAATTCGGACTGATTCACGTCGATTAAAATAAAAAATCGGAAGGGCTTTCACTCTTCCGATTGTCCTTTCCGATAACCGTTTTACATTATGCGGCTTTGAGTTGTTTTTTCTCCTCTTCGTCTTTTTCAATGTACCCGCCGATGTTCAAATTTGCTACAATACAATCGAATCCTGTATCAACTTCGGAATGAATTTTCAAAAAGTCGTGGCTTGTTAATTCAATAATTACGCCGTCATCAGATTCATTCGACAAAACTTTCAACGCGTCGATAAGAGAATTGATGTTGTAATACAACTTGAAATTTTTTCCGCTGATGTGTGCCGGTACCGTTTCGGAAAAATTGCCGATGTCGGGGTTGTTCGTTTTGATTGTCAGTCCGTTTGCACCGGATTCAATCAAAATACCTTTGTGGGCGTTGTTTCGAGCAAGGATTTTTGCCCTCAAAAGTACCGGCATAATCTCCTCCGGCAAAATTTCAATTTTCGATACCGCTTTTTGATTGAAAATTTTGTCGGTTTGCGGAAATTCTCCGTCAAGCAATTCTGAAGTCAAAATTTTATTTCCAATTCTGAAGGTTATCACTTTGCCCGTTGTGATTCCGATTTTTTCTTCGTCACCGACTTCATCAATCATTTTCATTAAATTTTCAGCCGATTCACGCGGCAAGTTAAATTCGATATTCGGGCATTTGCCGATAAATTCTGATGCCACCTTTGCAAGCTTATGTTCATTTGACGCTTGAGCCGTGATAACATTTTGGTCAATCTTGACGTTTATACCGTTAAAAATCGGTGTAAAATTATTTTCATCAGCCGCGAAAATAATCTGTCCGATGATTTTCAATGTTTCAGCCGTCAAATAAAATTCCGAAGTATCATAATCCGGCAAACAATCAAGGGTGCTGTCCGTTGACACTGTAAGCTTATAAATAGTTGCGTTTGTCATACCGCCGATTTCGATGCATCCGCTGTTCTTTTTATGCGAAATGCGGATTTCTTTTTTTCCGAATTTCCCTGCAACATTTGCAAGGATTTTTGCTCCGATTGAGAAAATCCCCTTGCCGGTAACTTTTGCCGGGATTGTCACCGATGCAGAAAGTTTGCC
>CAJOFG010000216.1 GCA_905233965.1 uncultured Selenomonadaceae bacterium | reverse complement strand
AGCGGCGATTTTCAAAAGGCAAAACCTACCGAAAAGCAAATTGAAATGTGTGCAATTTTGATTGCAAACCTTTGCACGGATTACAAAATTCCGATTGACAGGGCGCACGTCAAAGGACACCGTGAATTAAATGCAACGGATTGCCCGGGCGAAAATCTTTTTGCCGTGCTTGACACGATTGTCGGCAAGGCGAATTGGTACGCAAATCAGCCGGCAGACGTAAAAGACACTCCCGCCGACAAGAAAACGGTAACCTGCCCGCATTGCGGAAAAACTTTTTCGATTTAATTTTGAGAGGAGCGCAGTCATTTCTACGGGAACCTGCGCGAAAAAATACCCGCTTCCTTACGAGGGGCGGGTTTATTTTTTTGACTAAAATTTGACAAAAGAAATTTGGAAACCGGCAAACATCAAGCGGAAAAACCGCAATATTTCAACACGGTTTAACACGAGGAGATACAAAAATTTTTTATTTCCGGAAAAAGCATTTTTTCCCTTCTTTCGTCAGCCGGCAGGATTGTATTGAATTATCTTCAAATCGGTTTCGCGATTTAAATTTATTTCGGTTCCGTCATCTGCGGAAATAATCGGCATAGCCGAAAAATCCTGCGGGTAGAAAAAAAAAATTACCCGACCTTCCCTGCCGTCATTCAATTTTACGACGGAGCCGATAAGAGAATCTTTTATTCGCGTCAAAAGCGGAATACAGACAACCGGATCGAAATTTGAATAAATTTCTTTAATGAAATAACTTACCGCGTCAAAAGGAGTATTCTTTTTCATTCCGGGACGTTCGGAAGTCAAATTGTCGTAAGCATCGGCAACGGCGACAATCCGCGCAAAAGGGTGAATCGAATCGCCGTGCAGGGCATTGGGAAATCCGGAGCCGTTCATGCGCTCATGATGACTCAAGGCGACCGTCGGAACGGGATCGGCAAAATTCGCCTTCTTCAAAATATCGTAACCGTTTTGACAGTGATCCGCATAAGTTTTGAGATCGTCACCTTTCAAATTTTCCGGATTTTTTCCGGATAATCTGTCCGGAAATTTTATCTTGCCTATATCGTGCAAAAATGCCGAAGTGACGATTACCCGAATTTCTTCCCAGTTAAAGCGCATCCATTTTGCAATTATTCCGGCAAAAATTGCGACGCGCTGCGAATGGAGAGCGACCGTCGTATTCAAATGACCGAGTTTGAAAAGGTAGTCGATTGAGGCGGCATTGTCCGCCATCGGCAAAATATGCGCGGCAAGTTTTTCGGTCGTTTCGTTTGCAACTTCTCCTTCTTCTATTGCCTTAAAAATTTCGTTGGCAAGTTTGGAAATTTTTTCAAAGTCATGGGAAAATGCGGAATCTTTTTTCAAAACTGCCGATGCCTGCTGAAAATTCTTACTCAAATCAAATTCGTCTTTGATGTGAACGACCGGAATTTCCAAAAATTTCAGGCGCGTTATATGGGCGTTGCTCAATTCCGTTCCTTCGGACAAAACGACAATCATATCGGAATTTGTAACCGTTCGCGCCAGAATCATACCGGGTTCAAGTTGATCTATCGAAACAGCTTTCATATTTTTACCTCCCGCGAAATTTTCATTTGCCGCGCAGAATATTTTTGCCTTGCAATTATGATTTCGATACATTATAATCCGGAAGTTCAAAAATGACAAACTGAAAAAGGAGTTTGATTCACGGTGAAAAAAATTTTTTTTGCGATGACACTTCTTGCCGCAATGCTCTTGACGGGTTGCGGCGGCGATGCGACGGATAAGCCCGCGGCGACCGACAACAAAGATGTCAAAAAAATTGTTATCGGTCTTGACGACGAATATCCGCCGATGGGATTCAAAGACGACAAAAACGAAATTACCGGCTTTGACGTTGATCTTGCAAAAGAAACGGCGAAAAAGCTCGGAAGCGAAGTAGAATTTAAAGCAATCGATTGGAGCAGCAAAGAAGCCGAATTGAAATCCGGACGTATCGACATTATCTGGAACGGATTGGACATTACGGAAGACCGCAAACAGAATATGCTTTTCAGCGATCCCTACATGGACAACCGTCAGATAATTTTTGTTGCAAAGGGTAACGATCAAGGCATTAAAGGCGAAGCAGATCTTGCCGGAAAGAACGTTGCCACTCAAGCCGCCTCAACTGCGGAAGAATATGTAAACGGCAACGAAAATTTGAAGAAGTCTTTCAAAGAATTTAAAACTTACGGCGACTATATCAGCGCATTTATGGACTTGGAAAACGGACG
>CAJOFG010000215.1:891-2557 GCA_905233965.1 uncultured Selenomonadaceae bacterium | reverse complement strand
CACCGGGACGCGTTGACGAGGAGGAAGAAATTTCGGAAAAAAATTCGGAGCCGGGCGATGCCGAATTTGTCGAACGACTTGCAAAGGCATTGGGCGGCGCGGAAAATTTGGAAGAAATTTCAAATTGCGTGACGCGACTCCGATTAAAAATTTTGTCGCCGGAAAAAATTGACGAGTCGGAATTAAAAAAACTCGGCGCGAAAGGAATAATAATCAAAGGTTCCGCGGCACAAATAATTTTCGGCTTGAAGTCGGAGCAAATCGCAAACGAATTAAATTTATTCTCCGTGCAAAGTCGTTTCAAAAAATAATTTCACAACTGCCAATCAATCGGCGTTTCACCGATCGAAGTCAAAAAATTATTCACGCGAGAAAAGGGACGCGTTCCGAAAAAACCTTTGTGAGCCGAAAGCGGACTGGGGTGCGCCGACTCCACGATAAAATGTTGCGGATTCGTTATCATGGATTTTTTGTTCCGTGCCGGTCTGCCCCACAAAATGAAGGCGACCGGTTTTTCGCGTTCGTTGAGAAGGGAAATAATTTTGTCCGTGAAAATTTCCCAGCCCATTCCGCGATGAGAATTTGCAAAATGAGCGCGAACCGTCAAAACCGTGTTCAAAAGCAAAACTCCCTGCTCCGCCCACGATTTTAAGCAACCCGTTTCCGGAATTTTGCAACCCAAATCGTTATGCAACTCTTGAAAAATATTTTTCAGCGACGGCGGCGGCGGAACATTCGGCAAAACCGAAAAACTCAAGCCGTGCGCCTGACCCGGTTCATGGTACGGGTCTTGTCCGAGAATGACAACTTTTGTGTCCGCGTAACTCGTGAAGTGCAACGCATTGAAAATGTCGTACATATCCGGATAAATTTCCTGCGTCCGGTATTCGTCAATCAAAAATTTTCTCAACTCTCTGTAATACGGTCGTTGAAGTTCGCCGTCGAGAAGATTCGCCCAATCGTTTTTGAAAATTTGTTTGCTCATAATTTTTTCTCCGACAATTTTTTTTGAGTTTAAGTTTTTCGTCAACTGCTGTCAATCTTAAAGTTTGATTTTCTTTCCGATAAAATGTAAAATACAAAAAATTTTTTTCCGGAGAGGAATTTTGACATGAAAAAAAAGTTGCATTTGATAATGCCGATGGGCGGCGGCGGAGTTCGATTTCACGACGGAGGTTTTTTGATGCCGAAACCTTTAATCGAAATTCACGGCAAGCCATTTTTTTATTGGGCGGTTCAATCCGTTTTGAAAGATGCGTCGGAATTCGGTTGTGAAAATCTTATCGACATCACTTGCGTCGTTTTGCAAAAGCACGTTGACGAAAATAAAATCGACAAAGTAATTTTAAAATTTTTTCCCGACGCAAAAATAAAAGTCATTCCGGAAATTTTACCCGGCGCGGTCTGTACCTGTTTGAAAGGCGTTGAAGATATTACCGACGAAAATTTTGTCCTCTTCAACGATTGCGATCAAATGTTTTCCTGCCCGTCCCTGCCGAAAAAAATTTTCGGTGAGGAAATAAATTTTTCTGCCGCATTGATGACTTTTGAATCGTCAATCCCTCACTTCAGTTACGTTCAATACGATGACGCCGGGAATGTTACCGGCACGGTCGAAAAAAAAGTCGTAAGCAACCGGGCGATTTGCGGCGCGTATTTTTTCGCG
>CAJOFG010000215.1:0-886 GCA_905233965.1 uncultured Selenomonadaceae bacterium | reverse complement strand
AAAGCGTCGGAAAAATATTTTGAAACTTGCCGGTACAAAGAATTTTTCGTTTCCGGAGTTTACAACGAACTTTGCAAAGCCGGACACAAAGTCGAAAGTTTTCTGACGGATTTTTATGTGCCGTTCGGTACGCCCGCCGAATACGAAACGGCAAAAACTTCTCCCCGCTTTGAAAGATTTACCGGTTTCGGAAAGGATTGAAAATGAAACTTGTCATACCGACCGCGAAGTTAATCACGCCGGAACTTCAGAACATCGGAAAAATTCCGGCGATACTCTACCCCATAAATCAAAACATTTCTTTCGATTTTTTCCGGCTCAAATATGAACTCACCGTTTCGCAAATGAACGTCGTCTGTTGCGAAAAAGCGGAAAAGGTTCGCGAAACTTTATCGAAGTACAAATTGTCCGTGAAACTGAATTTAATCGAGTTGGACGAACTGAAAGATTTGGGCTGGTCGATTTACAACGGCTTGACCGACACGGACGAGGACGTGACAATTCATTTTGCCGACACGATAGTTATGGACTCTCTGCCTTCCGACTTACCGGATTTTTTTTGCAGTGCGTCGGAATACATGAGTGAAACGTGGACTTTTTACGACCTCAAAGACGGAGAAATTTCTTTCATCAGCGACAAAAAATCTCCGGCAATTTCTTTTTCGGAAAAGCCGGCGCGAAAATCTTTTTTCATCGGCGTTTTTAAGTTTTCCGACGGCGCGTATTTCAAAAGTTGTTTGAAAACCGCTTTGGAAAATCCTTCCGAAAAAATGGACAGCTTTTATTCGGCTCTGACAATGTACAGCCGGCGATATAAATTGTCGCGCGTCGAAGTGAAAGATTGGTTCGACATCGGACACGCGCAAAAATATTTTGAAACGCGAAT
>CAJOFG010000214.1:1555-3250 GCA_905233965.1 uncultured Selenomonadaceae bacterium | reverse complement strand
AAACAAGCCTATACCGACGGACACGGCAATTTTGAGAGGTGCGGGAATTGCGTTGAAAATTGCCTCGCGAACATTTGTAAGTGAAAGTATGATAAAGATAATTCCTTCAACGAAAACCGCCGCCAATGCCTCCTGCCAGGTATAACCCATGCCGATAACGACCGTGTAAGCCATAAAAGCGTTGAGTCCCATGCCGGCGGAAAGTACGAAAGGCATATTTGCGAAAAATGCCATGCACAAAGTCGCGAATGCGGATGCGAGAGCGGTAGCAGTGAAAATTGCGCCCGGATCCATGCCCGTTGCACTCAAAATACTCGGATTGACGGCAAGAATATAGGCCATCGTCATAAACGTGGTAATTCCCGCCATCATTTCGGTTTTTACGTCGGTACCGTTTTCTCTCAACTTAAAAAATTTTTCCATAGAATTTAAATTCCTCCCGTAAAGAACTTAAAAAAACTTTGTTCCGGAGCACAGCCGTCCTATTCTACAATATTTTTTGTATTCCCTGCAAATATACTTGCTCCGGAAAACTTTTTTGTATTACCTCGTGTTAAACCGTGTTGAAATATTCACGATTTTCCCGCTTGGTTTTATAGCGATTTAATTAAATAATGTCAGAAAAATGTTATAATCCCCAACAAAAATCACTGAAACCGATTTGCAACGAATAACGGAAACCATAATACTTCCGATTGTCAAGGTTGGTTTAAACACTCGGGGTACTGTCAATAATTTGTAAAGTCGCTATAATCCCTTGCTCCACACTATCGATAGCACGAAACCGCTGCAAATCAAAAATAAAATCGTTCATAAACATCAATCCTCCCATAAAACCACAAATGCCCATACATAAGCGAAACGTATTATACCCCCCTGTTGTCAAGGGGATTTTCAAAAAAATTTCAAAAAATTTTTGCCGGGACGCAAAAAACTTCCAATCCTCAATGAAAGGATCGGAAGTTTACATTCATGATTTCTGTCGTTGCAGGAATAAGGTACAGTTTCAAATTAACGGCTTCAATTCTTTTTGAAGTTCCGGAGAAATTTTAAGCGCATCCATAGCCTGTTGAATTGTCAAATCCATAATAATGGCTGAATATGCGCATAATATAAAAAAAGAGTTCGCTCAAAAATTTGAGGAACTCTTTTAAATTTATCCGGGAATTTTATCAAAGCAGATTAAAGTTTTTCAAAATCCCCTTGTTTGAATTTTATCGACTTGAATCAGTCATTCAAACGCCAGTAAGCGTTGCCGCTTTCGTCGTAAGTAGCCGTCCAATCGCCGTCCGCAAGTTTAACGGAAACTTCGTCGGTTTCGCCCTTGTTAATCGTGAGCGATCCGCCGTTCTTGACCGTGAGTACAACTTTGTCGCTTTCAATGTCATATCCGGAGAGATCTCCGAGATTGACGTTGAACAGCCAAACGCTGTCTTGTCCGGCTGTGTAATTTTCAATGACATCTTTGCCGCCGTCGCGAGTATCACCGTTGATACCGTAAGCAAAGAGATCTTCTCCGTCGCCGCCGATAAGCGTGTTGTTGCCGGAAACGCCCCACAGACTGGAGTTACCCTGCGCCGCAACGATTGTGTCATTGCCGCTGTTACCGACAAGATAGGCATCTCCGTCAAATGCACTCGCATCAAGTTTTGCGAACTTGCCGGAGAATTTCTCATCGGAAAGGTTGACGTTGAC
>CAJOFG010000214.1:0-1549 GCA_905233965.1 uncultured Selenomonadaceae bacterium | reverse complement strand
CCGCAGAAATCGAAACCGCCGCATCTTTGCCCGTCGCAACATAGTTGGTAACTTCATCGTCATAGGTGAACTCGTTTTCATCAACCAAGTAGACTTTTTCGCCTTCAGCGTCGGTTACCTGAATCTTCTTGCCCGCGCCGTCAACAATCGTCAACTTGTCAACCGAATCCGCAACTTTGATGACAACATTGTCGCCGCTCGTCGTGACTTCGGAAACCGTATCGCCGTAAGTGTTGATGAAGTCGGAATTGTCTTCCGTGCCGAACTGGAAGTTTTCAATCGTGTCGCGTCCGGAGCCGTTCATGAAAGCAAACATTGTCTTGCCTTCCTTGTCGGCCTTACCGATAAGCACGTCGTTACCTTCGTAGCCCCACAGGCTGGAGTTTCCGTTGCCGGCTGTGAGCGTGTTGTTGTCGCTGTCGCCGATAACCGTTGAATTTCCGGCGCCTGCCGTGATCTGCGAAATATTTTCAAATTTCGCGGATTGTCCCGCAATATCGCCGGTGTTTTCAAAGAGGTTAATCGAAACATCTCCGTCGAGTTCGCTGTAATCGACCGCCGCAGTCTTGTCGGTACCGAGATAGAGTTCAGCCGCAGCGCTTTCATCGTTGATCTTTGCTGTTCCGCCGATAATAGCGGTGTTGACTTCATCAAGTTTGATGAGTGTTGCATCGTCCCAGCCGTCCGCAAAGTTTGCAAGTTCCGCACTTCCGGAGGAAATCGTCGTACGAGATTTGCCTTTCTTGATGATAAGTTTGCCGTCTTCAAAGCTGAATTTCGCATCTTCGGTGCCGCCGATATTCAAGCCGTCCGAACTTGCGTCGAATCCGCCCTCAAAGTTTTCAATAAGGTTGTAAGCACGATCGCTTGCGCTGACCGCAATTTTCGCGCCTTCATGACCCGCGCCGCGTGAAGTGGAATCGGACATCTTGAAGGTGTTTTTGCCCGCGCCGCCGTCGAATGTTCCGCCGGAGCCGTTGTTGACAAAGGTATCGTCACCCTTGCCGCCTTTGGCGTTGACATCGGCTTTGTCATTCAAGACCATGATCGCCTGCGTCGAATTGCTCATATCAAGATTTGCGCCGTTCGCACCGGTACCCGCAACTTTCGTTGTCTTACCGTCGGTCGTCGTCAAATTCGTGATCGGGTTGCCGTCTTCGTCAAGCGTGCTCGCATCAAATTTGATTTCGCTGCCGAACAGAGACATCGTGCTCTTGCCGAATACAATATCGCCGTTGTCAAACGATTTTTCAATATTCGTCAAATTCGGATTCTTGAACTTCGCATTTTCAGCGCTGCCGGTCAATTCCAAAGTCGAATTGGTTGCGGTAATTTCAGGCGAACCGCCCTTCGACATATTAAGATTTGCATTTGTTCCGCTCATCGCAACGGTGTCACTGCCGGCTCCCAAAGTCGCGTTGAGGTTCGGAGTGTCTTTCGCGATAAGTGCGTCGCCGCCGTCGCCGAGTGCAACGCTCTTTTCGCCTTCGCCTTCAACCGCCGCAACGTTGCCGCCTTCGTCGTTGAACGCAAGGCTGAGGTCGCTGCC
>CAJOFG010000213.1 GCA_905233965.1 uncultured Selenomonadaceae bacterium | reverse complement strand
CGGGTTGGGGCATCAACCCTCGAAGGAGATCGAGTAAGACTTAAATTTTTAAGCATCGGTTGTTGATAGCGGAATCCCCCGCATTTATGCGTGGGGAGTATGTCAAGCAATTTTATATTTCTTTTGACGGCAACATTTATTCCCGTACAATCCGGAAATATTGCACAGGCGGAAATTTATCGCGGTATGGCGGCAATAGTCAACGGTGACACGGCAAAAGCACAACGCGAAGCCCGCGAAGATGCCATGAGAAATTGCATAGAATCCCAACTCGGCGCGAAAGTTACCGGACACACCGAAACCGATATGGGAATGGTGACGGTTGACAGAATTATGGTTGATGCCGACGGTTACGTCAAAATGAAAGGTACGCCGAAATTCACGGAGAGGGACGGCGTAATTGTTTGCGAAATTGATCTTGAGGCAAGCACACAAAAAATCGCGCAGGTCGGCGACGACGTAAGAAGTCAAATTCAAAATGCAATTAACGCGGATACAACCGGACGGACAAATATTGTCGTGGCAGTCAGCGGGCGCGACGAAAACGGAAATTTGCAAAACGATTCCAACACAAGCACCATTACCGCTTACCTGGAAGATGTCATGCGTTTGCAAGGGTTCACGGCTCATGCTCCGGACGAAATAGTCGAATACGTCAGCGGTCTGGATTTTGTTGTTCGTGCCGACGCGAGAAAATATGTTCGCAACGAAATGCCGCAAGCAAACGGAATTTTACGCGGCTCGTTGTCAACCGTATCGGTAAAAAAATCCGGCGGAGTTTGGACGGCGACGGTTCAAGCAACTTTCCAACTTGTCGGAACGGTTTCCGGCGAAGTAAATTCTTACTCGGAATATTTCACGGCAGTCGATGCCGAAAGAATTCTTGCGATTGACAAAGCGCGGCGAATTGCGGCACAAAAATCCGCGGAAGAAATTGCAAAACGTGCCGCAGAAACAATTCAAGGCGAAACGCGGGGCGGAGTTCAACACACAAAAATTTTGATTGAAGTCGCCGGGATAACGGACAGAACCGGACAGGGCGAAAGAGTTTTGAACGCGATAAAAAACGGAAGTTGCAGAGTGCTTCGTTCGTTCTACGACAAAAAAGATCCGACGACTTTAAAAGTTTTTGTCGATGCAACAAATGCCGGGTCTTTGCAGGATATTATCGATAACATCAAGGCACAATTACCCGGAAATTTGGAGAGCGGGGACGAAGATAGCGATCGGCGCGGCAGTGCAAGAATTTATTTGAGATACAGGGGGTGAGTTCGTGAAAAAAATTTTTGCATTGATTCTCTTCGCACTGTTGATAATTCCGGTTGTGTCGTTTGCAAAACCTTTGACGGTAATTTCTCTCGGAGCGGACAAAGACGGAAACGAAAATGCCGCCGTCGAAAAAATGCGAATGGCCGCGACCGGTCATGCGTTGGCTTTCATCATTCCGCCGAATTTGGATCCGAACAGTGACTTTGTAAAAATCGTCAAAGAAAATTACAAATCGGTTACTTCAAGTCCGAAAGTTTCCGCTCGAAAAAAGGACGGCTCCGGTATTCGCGTTACCGGAGAGGTCACAGTCGATTTCGATAAACTTCGGGAAATTGTTCGTTCAAAAATATCCGGTCTGCAGTTTGAAAATATCGACGAAACAACCGTATTTTTTGTTCGCATAACCGGAGTGAACGATTTAAATCTGAAACAAAAAGCTTTCGGCGATGTTTTGCAAACTTATGCGACGGTCTTTGAAAATTTGGGTTTTAAAGTTGAGAGTTCCGACGAATTGATTTCGGAAATGCTTGCAAGTCCGGATTCCGAAAGTTTTGAATCGTTTTGTCGCCGCATGAATGAGGAGGCGGGCAATACCGGTTGTATGTACGCGGTCATAGGCGAAATTGCTTTGGATAAAACTTCCGAAGGCGAAACCGGGATAATGTGGCAAAGTACCGCAAGACTTCAAGCAAGACGTTACGGCTCGAACGCGGTCGGCGGCACACTGATTTTTCAATTCGACGACGATTACAAACTGAAAGGCAGAGACGATAATGTTGCATTTTTCGCGTTGAGGAAGGCGGCTTTAAATTCTTCCCGCGCTCTTGCGGAACACACTTTGGATTATTGGAAAAAACATTGAGAAAATTTATTTATGTAAAATTCACGGGGAGGTTTTTTAAATGAAAAGAATGTTTATGTTTTTTGCGCTGTTGCTTGCGGCAATTTTGATTATCCCGCAAAGCGGAGCAAAAGCGTCGGAGTACGTCGATTGGGACAGCGGCAGCGGTGTAGTCCAAGTTACCGGAACGGGTGTAAGACCGGCAAACGCGGTTAATCCGGCTCAAGCGAGAATGATGGCGAGACGAGCGGCAGTTCTCTCGGCTTACGCACAACTTGCCGAAGCGATCAAGGGC
>CAJOFG010000212.1 GCA_905233965.1 uncultured Selenomonadaceae bacterium | reverse complement strand
ATCGACGCCTACAACGCCTCCGTATTGGGAAGCGTGCGGGAGGTCCTCTGCGAAGGCTTTGACCGGAACGCCGGACGGTATTTCGGCAGAAGTTACGCCGAATCGCCGGATATTGACGGGCGTATCTGGTTTACATCCGCACAGGACATTGCGCCGGGGACGTTTGTTCCCGTACTGCTTTCGGGAACGTCGGAAGGATTTTTTCCGGAAACTTTTTCCGCAACGTTTACATTTGTACCAACCATGATCGGATTTATTTTCTTCAAAATGTTTATCTCTGTAACCCATGTGACACCCCGCAATCTCACAAATGTAAAGTTATTCAAACCGTCTTAAAATCTTTGCGGGCGGTTAAAGTTTGAGTATGATTTGAATCAATGGCAACCTTCCCCTTTGCCAAAGCCATACCGAAACCTGCAGCTGCGGCACCGGTGGCTGCCGCCAACAATGCCGGAACGGCTCCGTGCTCCGTAAGATCGACACTTATTGCAGGTTTTTTGTAAACTTCTTTCAAAACAATCACTCCAATGTCAAAATTTTTTTCCATTGCAAATCGCGAATTATTTCGGAAATATCATTTTCGACCTCATGTTCCGCAACTTCATATTTGTCAAGGAATTTATTTTTTATATCGGCAACGGTATTTTTTCCGTCAACACATCCGATAAAAAATTTTGCTGTCGAGTTGAAATAATAGAGAGAAAGACTTTCCGCGCAAATAATCAGCATATCGTCGTTGTCCCGTGCCTTGACAAAATTACAATGCGGAATTTTGTTTTTAAGCCACTCAAATACCATTTCAATCTCCCTCAAATTTCGTCAACGACGGCAATTTTTCCGAAGGACTCGCCTTAATCGCATTCGTTATTGCACGACCCGCGGCATATCCCACAGCCGACCCGACAATTGCCGCCACGGCAGCCGGAAATGCGGAATCTTTCAAACTTGATGAAACTTCCAAAGTCCCGGCATTTACCACTGCGGGACGAGAATAAATTGTTTTCATTTGACCAATCCTCCTCTTAAAGTGCCAAATCAACATCAACGTGATTTTTTACATTTCCCGCTTGCAAATCTTCATCAATCGCGGCCACAAAATTTTTCACCGCATCGGATTTCCAAGCGTCAATTCCTTTTTCGGACCAAATATCCTTTATCGGCTTTTCCAAAACATTGCCGATGGTGAACGGTGCCATACAATCAAGCCGAAAATCTCCGTTCGGTCTGATTATACCGCCCGCATTTACCTCATTCATATAACGCTCCATTTGAATTTTGAGTTCCGCCGAACGCTGAATTGTAATTTTGCCGGCATATTTTTTGCCGAGTTCCTCAATTTCTTCGTAAAGCAAATTTTTTTGATCTTCACTCAAAATAATTTCTTTATGCTCATAAGCGCGACCGCTCGGCATCACTTCACCCAAAATTATCGAATTTGCGCCAAGTTGATAAGCAAGATTTATCATATCCTCAACAAACGGCAAATTTTTGGGAGTGACCGTGTGTGCAATTACCAAAGGAATCCCGACATCACTTATTTCAAGCGCGCCGTTTACCGCTTTTTCAAAACTTCCTTTAACGCCCCTGAACTCGTCATGAATTTCGGAGGTTGATCCGTCAATCGAAATTTGAAACCAAAAATAACGGTATTTCGCAAATCTTTTGACTTTTTCTTTTGTGAGCAGGAGAGAATTTGTTATCACGACAAAACTCGTACCGTCATCGTGCAAACGAAAAGTTTGTCACCCAAAAGCAAAGGTTCCCCGCCGGAAATTATGCATTGAAAAATTCCGCCGTCCGAAACAATTTGCCTTGAAAGTTCACACCATTTTTCCGGTGTCATCAAAGTTTCTCTGTCAACATCACCGGAGCGGTTGTAACAATGCTTGCATTTCAAGTTGCATTGTCCGGTAAGTTCAAACTGCAAAGTAATCGGATAATTGAATTTTTTCGGATAAGCACCCAAATTTTGCAAAGCCGAAATGTTTTGTTTGACCGCCTGCAAATTTCGCTCGTCCAATGTTCGATACTTCTTGATATAATTCTTCAATTCCCCATCTCCCGAATTTTTTTGCAAAGTTCCTTAATCATTTTGTGAAAATCGGAAACGGTCATATCGGAATAAAAATTTTCGTAAACATATTTGCCGTTGCAGACGGGCGGTCTGTCGGGATAAATTTCGCATAAACTTTTTTCGGTCAGGTGTATGCAAACACCGTCGCCTCTGTCCAAATTTTTTATCGGCTCAACCAAATTTATGTGACGGCAACAGTTACCGCATTGTTTGCAATCATAAGGATAATACTTTTCCATGACCGTTTCCTTCCGATAATTGCAACAACTTTGACTTCACTTCCGTTGAAAAAGGTCAATGACGTTTTCGACAATCGGCAAATTATTACCAAAATTCGCCGGAAGTATTATAAAAAAAAAAAACGGCGTGTCAA
>CAJOFG010000211.1 GCA_905233965.1 uncultured Selenomonadaceae bacterium | reverse complement strand
AAAAATCGGGACAAAATATTTGTCCGTCATGTTCTGCCCTATGTCGAGGTAAAAAACATTCATCAAGTAAAAGTACAACAGCGCAAAAAGTCCGGCGCGCCGAAGAAAATTTTTTGTCTGCTCATCCGGTTTCAAAAAAGTTTTCCTCCAAATTTCGTTGCGCCGGAAAAATTTTTTTATGCACCGGTACTGTAAATTTTTATCTCCTCCGGATTGTCTTCAATGCTCCAAACTCCGCACGGACAAACTCCGGCACAAATTCCGCAACCGATACATTTTTCGGAGTCGGAAACGTATTGCCAAGAGCCGTCCGGATTCTCGATTCGGGTTATCGCTTTTTCCGGGCAGGATTCCAAACACATTTTACAATCCCGGCAAGTTCCGCAACTGACGCAACGCGTATGATCTTCCGTCGGGTCTTTCAAATCGCAGTGATGACATTTGTCGAAGTACGCTTTTGAAAGTCTTTCGGCGGGAATTTTCTTTTTCTCCGGGAACGGCAAAAATTCCTGCCCGTTTACAAATCTGTCGGCAAAATATGCGGCTTTTCTTCCGTCGCCGATCGCGTCCGTCAATCTGCCGGGCTTAATCGTGTCGCCGGTTGCGAAAACTCCGGGCAAAATCGACTTGTCTTTTTTCGGCACAAGCCAAGTGTCGCGGAATTTTTCAATCGACGGATCATTCGGGAGGAAGTCCAAAACCGGAGCCTCACCGATTGAAACGATAACGGTATCGGCGGGAATAAATCTGCCGTCGTTTGAATAAATTCCCTCCGAAGTAATTTTCGTCGTCATGAACGGCCAAACCAATTTGCCGCCGAGATTTTCGATGTAAGAAATTTCTTTTGCGAACGCCGCCGGTTTCTGCACGTCAACCGCGACGACACTTTCCGCGCCGGCTTCGTAAGCACCTCTGCAGGTGTCCATTCCGGAATTTCCGCAACCGATGACGACAACCCTTTTTCCGACAGTCGGATTTTCGCCGCGATTTATTTTTTTGAGAAACTCTATCCCGTGAACCAAAAGTTCTTTGCCTTCCCAATTAAAATATCGCGCTTTGTGACCGCCGGTCGCAACGATTACCGCGTCACTCTCCGAACGAATTTTTTCAAACTTTTCTTTGTCAACCCGACAAGAGGTTACAAACTTTACGCCGACATCTTGAATACGTTGCAATTCGTATTCCAAAATTTTATGATCTAACCTGCCGCGCGGAATAACCTGTTCGAGTTTGCCGCCGATATTTTCCGCGTCGTCGTAAACGGTTACGTCGTGAACTTTTCGCGCAAGTTGCCAAGCCGCAGACAATCCGGAAACGCCGCCGCCGATGACGGAAATTTTTTTGCCGGTCTTATTTTCCGGCGGTGAAACTTTTGCAAAAGCGGACTCCAAACCGAGCGCGCCTATTTGAATCGGTTCGTCAATCGTTCCGCGCGTGCAACCGTCCATGCAGGGATTCGGGCAGACACTTCCGCAGACGGAGCCGGGAAAAGGCGTGTACTCCAATTCGAGTTGAATCGCCTCATCAATTTTTCCGAGCCGGATTAAATCGTAACGACGTTGAGTCGGAATACCGGTCGGGCAGTGAAATTCGCAGGGCGCGGCAAATTTCGCGTTATCCCAACTCGGCACTCTTAACCGGTAAAGTCCGCGATTAACCGTGTTGTGAACTTCAAAATCATCTTTCGCAACGTCGGAAAAAATTCCGCCTTTCACCCATTCGCGCAGACGAAAATCTTTCACGCTTGGGAAATTTTTTCCTCGTAAGTCAGCGGACGAAGTTTTTTCCACGCGCTCCAATTCGTCAACTCTCCGCGAAGTTCCGGACGCTCAATCCGATTTAAAAATTCGTCAAGCCCGCCGTCAATAAATTTTATATCTTCCTCATCAAGTTCAAGGCACTGAATATCTTTCGGGTACGTCGAAATTTTTCCGCGCACGTAGACAACGCCGCCGACCATTCCGACGCAGGCACGTTCGCCGAGCACCGACGAAAAATTTTCGCTGTCAACGCCGCAGACAACAGCCTTGCCGCCGCCCATAAACTCAAATGAAAAACTCCCGACATTTTTTAAAATCCAAAGTTCCGGCTCATCATAAACCGGATCGTGTTTCATCAGCGACCCGGTACGCGTTCCGGCACGACCGCCGACAAAAATTTTTCCGCCCGACGCACAATGCCCTGCCGTATCTCCGGCATCGCCTTTGACGGTGATTATTCCTCCGGCATTCAGCCAGCCGACATCGGCGGAAGTCGAACCTCAACAATAATTTCGGTATTCGGCAAACACATTGAGCCGACTCTCTGCCCGGCGTTCGTGACGTGAAATTTTAAAGTCTTTCCCTCCGGATGCCAAAGAGGTCCTCCGATGTCGTGTTGACCGGACGCGGCAATTTCAAAATCAGTTTCTCCGCTCTTGACTGCCGCTCCGATTTGCAAAAGCAATTCCTGCGTTGACATTCTTTCATGCCCGTTCATGGTTTCGATTTTTATCATCTTGCTTTTCTCCCTCGCAAAAAAAAATTCCTCATAACATAATTGCAAGAGGAATTATAAAAAAATCGTTATAAGCAAGTCAATAAATTAAATCCGGGTATTTTGTATTCTTTACCGACACGCCCTAACGTCTGTCCAAAAATTTTTTTATCGGCGCAAAGTTCGTGACTTCCATATATCCGAACAGTCCCTGCGGTCTGTAGAACATCATCAGAATCAGGGCGAGCGCGTAAATTATCATTCTGACTTCCGGGAAAGATGCGAGAGCCGCCGAAATAAAAGTTACGACGAACGCGCCGGCAATCGAACCGGTTATCGAACCCATGCCGCCCATGACGACCATTATCAAATAGTTGAACGAGGACAGGAAGGTAAACGAGTTCGGATTTATCAAATAAAATTGGTGGGCGAAAAGTCCGCCGGCAATTCCGGCAAACGCCGCGCCGATTGTAAACGCCGTGACTTTGTACTTTGTCGTATTAACGCCCATTGCCTCCGCCGCAATTTCATTTTCACGCACGGCAATACAGGCGCGACCGTGTGACGAGTTCACAAAATTTTTGATGAAGAACAAAGTGAACAGCATGACGCAGAAAGCCCAAGCAAAATTCGTCAAATGCGGAATACCTTTGAAACCTGCCGC
>CAJOFG010000210.1 GCA_905233965.1 uncultured Selenomonadaceae bacterium | reverse complement strand
ACTTTGGTAACTCGCGGAGATAAAACCGGAATTATCATGGCGGTTATCGGCGGTGCGGACGAAATAAATTTAAAATCTCTGGCGAAGGCAAGCGGAAATAAATCCGTCGAAATGATTTCGCTGAAAGAACTTTTGCCGCTTACCGGTTACGTTCGCGGCGGCTGTTCACCTCTCGGAGCGAAAAAAGATTATCCGGTTTTCCTCGACAACCGGGCTTTGACGCATGAAAAAATTTCAATCAGTGCCGGACTTCGCGGAATGCAAATTATTCTCGCGCCGACCGATTTGGTTCGTGCGACAAATGCGAAAGTTGCCGATTTGATTCGGGAGTAAAAAAATTTCGGCAGGTGATTCGGTTTGAAAAAATCTCGCGCTGATAATTTCCTTCCCGGTTCTCGCTCAACAAGTCGATGAAGAATATACCTGCCGCGTCGGAGCTCTTTGGGGATTTCCGGGCGAACGGGTGACTTACGAAGTCAGCGATTCAAACATGGCTGAAATTGTTCGTCAACGCGACGGGCAATTTGCCGTTCGTCCGAAAAAATCCGGCGACTTCTGCGTTACCGCGCATTTTCAAACGCCGCGACCCGAAACGAAAATTTATTTGATTCACGCGGTCGGCGTTCAAAATTCCGGAGAAGTTGACGAGCAAACTTATCAAGAGGAAGTTTTGCATTTCGTGAACATCGAACGGCGAAAAAGAAATTTGCAACCGTTACAACTTTCCGAAAGGTTATCCGAATTTGCCGCGATTCGCGCTCGCGAAGTCGTGATATTTTTTTCGCACCGCAGACCGGACGGCAGTGATTTTCATACGGTCAACATCGGAAAATTTTTGGAGATAGGGGAGAACATAAACGGCGGCGCAAAAAATCCGGAACAAGTCGTGCAAAGTTGGATGGGTTCGCCGGCACACCGGGCAAACATTCTCTATCCCGGTTATAAATACATGGGCGTTGCTCACATTTTCAGCTCGAACTCGAAATACGGAAATTATTGGGTGCAATGGTTTGGAAATTTTTAAAAGGAAGTGTTGCGCTTGGCATATGAGGCACTCTACACACGCGGACGACCGAAAAATTTGGCTCAACTGATCGGGCAGGAACATATTTCGACGGCATTGGCGCGGGCAATTTCAGCCGGCCGACTTTCCCACGCTTATTTACTCGTCGGCACACGCGGCACCGGAAAAACTTCAACCGCAAGACTTTTGGCGAAAGCGATGAATTGCGAAAAAGTTTCCGACGCGCAAAAATCCGGGCAGACGTTGGAGAAAAAAGAAATTCCCTGCAACAAATGCCCTTCCTGCCTGTCGATTGAATCTTCGCCGGACAACATAGAATTTGACGCGGCATCAAATCGCTCCGTCGAAGATGTAAATCAAATTTTGTCCTCCGCCCGGCTCGCTCCTCTCCAAGCGCGGGTAAAAACTTTCATAATCGACGAAGTGCATATGTTGTCCAACGAGGCGGTCAATTCGATTTTGAAATTGATTGAAGAGCCGCCGCCGAACGTCGCATTTTTTTTGGCGACGACCGAAATAAACAAAGTTCCCATGACGATTCGTTCGCGCTGTCAAGTTTTAAATTTCCGACTGATACCGCAAGAAATTATCGCAAAGTATTTGATGAAACTTGCCCGGCGTTTGGAAGTCGAATTGCCGGAGGACGCGGCGAAAAAAATTGCGCGACTTGCAGAAGGTTCAATGCGCGACGCGATGACTTACCTTGACCAGTGTTACGCGATGTCCGACAAAATTATCACGCTAGACGACGTGAATGAAACTTTGGGACTTGTTTCCGATTCGGACTTGGACGAAATAATTTCTGCGGTGAAATCGAAAAATCGTTCGGCGACCGGCGCGGCAATTACCCGCGCTTTTCGTTCCGGGCTGTCGGCAATTTCAATCGCGGAATCTTTGATAACCCGGTTGAGGGATTTGGAATTTGAAATTTTGGACGGCGGCAGCGATGCGGAATTGCGTGAGCTGGAAAATTTTTCCGCCGCGATACGTCAAGCAATTTTGCAAATGCAAGGTTCCGGCGTTCCCGAAATAATTTTGGAAATGAATTTGATGACGCTTGCCGCCCCGAAAATTTTTTCCGCACCGAAAGTTTTTTCCGGCACTCCGGAAGTTTCGCAACCGGAAATACCGACCGGAAATCTTGACGAAGGGAAAAAAATTTTTTATCATGTTATCGACGAACTCAAAGGGACTGACGAAACTTGCGGCGCGTTCGTCGAAAGGTCTGTCATCAAAGATTTTTCCGGCGACGAATTGAAAATCGCGTTCAAGTCAAAAATTTTTGCGGATATGTTTGAAAAATCGTACCGCCGAAGT
>CAJOFG010000209.1 GCA_905233965.1 uncultured Selenomonadaceae bacterium | reverse complement strand
TTTCTCTTAATTACGGGGCGGCAACTTCGCTGGCACTCGACCCGATTGAAAAAAAGCCGTTGTATAAATTTTTTCCCGGCAGTTACATTTTGTCTTACGGCAGTTTCGGTTGCAATTTGAATTGCCCGTTCTGTCAGAATTACGAAATTTCTATGGCGGATTCCACTTTCCCGACGAAAAAAATTTCTCCCGCCGAACTCGTAAATCTTGCCGTCGAACTCCGCGCGAAAAAAAATATCGGCATCGCGTTCACCTACAACGAGCCGTTTATAAGTTATGAATTTATTCGCGACACTTCGGAACTTTTGCAAAGCGTCGGTTTAAAATCCGTTTTGGTCACGAACGGAACGGTTGCACCGGGTGCGTTGGAAAAAATTTTGCCGCTCATCGACGCAATGAATATCGACTTGAAAGGTTTCAGCCGAAAAATTTACGACGTACTCGTCGGGGATTTCGCGACGGTGAAAAACACGATTGCGACGGCGGCAAAAAAATGCCACGTCGAAGTGACAACTTTAATCGTGCCGGGCATGAACGATTCAGAAAGCGACATGGCGGAGGAGGCACAATGGCTCGCGTCAATCTCGAAAGAAATTCCGTTGCACATCAGCAGATTTTTTCCGCGCTACAAAGTTCAAGACAGACCGCCGACGGACGTAAAAAAAATTTACGACCTCGTCGAGGTCGCAAAAAAATTTTTGAAATTCGTTTATCCGGGTAACTGTTAAACCGGACTGTTGATTATCAGCGCGACGAAAATCAAATCTTCCGTCCCGGTATTTTCTATCGCGTGCATTGAACCGTCCGGACAAAAAGTCGTATCGCCGGGTTTCACTTCGTAAGTTTTGTCGTTGTCGGTGTAAGTGCCGGTGCCGCTCAAAATGTGATAAGTTTCCGTGTCACCGTGATGGTAATGAGTGCCGAGCGACGAGCCGGGCGGAACGGTAACTTTTGCAAACATTTTGCATTGCCCGGCAAGTTCATTCTCCGACAAAAGATGCGTAATATAAATTTCGCCTTTACCGCCGGCTCTGTTTTGCGCCGTGATTGTTTTCGGTTCTATCGTCGGCATTAAAAAATCACTCCCCCGAATTTAATTTTTCAACTCGACAAGGTAACGACTCAAAGCGTCCTCCCAAGCGGGCAGACGTTTGAAACCGGCCGCGTCGAGACTTTTTTTGCTCATTCGCGAATTGAAAGGACGTTTCGCCGGCGTGGGATAATCAATCGTTTGAATTTCTTCGACTTCAACATTTTTTCCGGCTTGCTTGAAAATTTCTTTCGCGAAGTCCGCCCAACTGCAAAAGCCTTCGTTCGTCGCGTGATAAACTCCGTATTTTTCCGTCTTTACCATGTCGGCAAGGAGAGGAGCAAGGTCTGCCGTGTAAGTCGGACTTCCGATTTGATCCGCGACGACACGAATTTTTTCGTGACTCTCGGCAAGTTTCAGCATGGTCTTTACAAAATTTTTTCCGTTCGCGCCGAAAACCCAGCTTATGCGAACGATAAAATAATTTTGCAAAGTTGCCTGCACGGAATTTTCGCCGAGCAATTTTGAATTGCCGTAAACATTTACCGGTGCTTTTTCGTCGCCGACTTCGTAAGGAATTTTTCCGTCGCCGCCGAAAACGTAATCGGTACTCGGATAAATCAACGTAACGCGTGCCGAATCCGTTCACCGTGAGTGCAATTTCCGGTTCGCTCTCCGCCTTGTCAACCGCAGTGTAAGCCGCGCAATGAATTACCGCATCCGGTTTTTTTTCGAGAATAAAATTTTTCGCGCCCTCCGCAGTCATCAAGTTAATTTCTTTCCGCGTCGTCCCGATAACTTTTTCGCCGCGCCGCTCCAATTCTTTCACAACGTCATGACCGAGTTGCCCGGTAATGCCCGTAACCAAAATCATTTAAATTTCGCCTTCCCAAAAAATTTTTCTTTAACGAATTTCTTCAACGTCGCCCGGATGCTTTTTGATATACTCGACGTACTTGTGATATTCGTCCTCAAAAGATTTGTCTTCGGCGGCGGCAAGTTGGAAAGACATCATCGCGATCGCGCAAATGCGTGCAATTTCATGCGCCTCGAAAGTTTCAACCAAACGCGAAACGGTTCGCGCTGTTTCGTCGCGAAGTTCGTTGTCGAAAGTGTTGGAACGGTTCAAAAGGAGCATATCGAACATTTGTTGCTCAAGCGTCGACCAATTCAAAGCGATGCCGGCGTTCGAGCGCGGATATTGTCCGTGCAAGTCAATATCCTCATTAACCTCCCCTATGTCGGGAATATACATTTCTTCTTCGTCGTCAAAAACAGGTTTATTCACAAAAATCCCCTCCGAACAAAAATTTTCATATGCCTTCACAGTATACAACCTGTCACATTTTAAAGCAAGTATTCCGAATCAATTTGTTTGCGTCGAATCGTTGAATCCGAAAGTTTTGTAGCAGAACGCTCCGCTTGATTCGGCGGCTTTCAATCCGCTTTCCGAATCCTCAAAAATAATTGTGTTCTCCGGTTTTATTCCGAAATATTCCATAGCCTTCAAGTAACCTTCCGGGTCGGGTTTCATTTTTTTAAAATCTTCCTGAGTAAATTTTTTGTCAAAGACTTCGAGTCTGTCGAAGGTTTTCAAAATATCTTCCACGTTCACTTTCGATGCGGTCGTGACCAAAGCGACGTAATAAACCGGTTTTATCAGTTCGATAATTTCAAACAGCCGGGTATTTTCTTTCGCGTGAGGAAGATACTTTTTGTAGCACTGTTTTTTTATTCTGTGGATGCCGTGCAAAGTTTCTTCGTCGGTAATGCCGAGCGGCGCGAGAAAATCTTTGTAATGAACGCCGATACAATTTTTGTACCAGTAATCGCGTTCGAATTTGTAACCGTAATTTTCCAAAGCTTCTTTGTAAGCGTGATAGTTGACATCGTTCGTGTTGAACAAAGTCCCGTCCAAATCGAACAGAGCCAATTTTTCTTTCTTGACGTTATCCATAATTTTCAACACTCCGTATAAATCGTTTCGCAGAAAATTTTTACTCCGGTACATAACATGGCGTATTGATGATTGAGATTTTCTTTGTGCATGGGAATCATGCTGAGGAAAAGCAACGCCTCTATAAATCTGACGGCGTGAAGTTCATTTTTCAAATCTTCGCCGAATACGTCCGTAAAAATTTCTGTAATTTCAAAACCGCGTGCCGACTCCAAAATTTTTAATCCGAACTCGTTTTCTCCGGTCAACTCCAGATTGAAAAGGTCTTTTATGATGAAGTCGTACTTGCCTTCAATGCTGTGCAAAAGTTTTGCAATTTCGTATCGCCTGTCGCCGTAAATGTCGTAACTTCCGAATTTTCCGCGCGGGTCTATCAATTTTATGAAATTTAAATTTTCGTCAATCATTATGTTCGGGAAACACAGATCGCCGTGAATAATCGAAAAGGAATCGACGTTGTAAAGAATTTCCGGAATCGACTTTTTCAACGCGTTCAAAATTTTTTCGAGGGACGGATATTTTTTTCCGTTTATGCAAATCGGTTTGTCGAAAATTTTTTCAAATTCAGGTTTCGTCCTCAGTTCGTTCAGGCGGCTTATCGTCTTGTCAAGGTACATGGACTTCAGGGAGTCGTTCAAATTTTCGTCGGTCAATTTGTAAC
>CAJOFG010000208.1 GCA_905233965.1 uncultured Selenomonadaceae bacterium | reverse complement strand
TTCAAAACCGCAAGCGGTATGAAGTCCTGCGCAATAGCGTAGGTCGGAAACCGCGACACTACGGGACCAAAAAGCCGATTCCGGAAAGAGTTTCCAAAACGGTTTCAAATCCGACTTTTCTCTCCAAAGGTACTTGATTAAATTTTCAAAAATCCTTCGCGATTCTTGAATTGACGGCGATTGTAAATTTTGGAAAGAGTTTCGCAAAATCGGCATTCCGGCGCGACCTCGAAAATGTTTTCCAAATTCATTTACGTCGACAATAAATTTATACCACGTTTTGAACTTAATTGCAAGAAAATTTTGTCACCGATTGAGATATTCCGAAAATTTTTTGACGCGCTCATTTATCATCTCACGCGGATTTTTGCCGTCGTACTCTTTGTACTCTTTCGACATATACTCTTCGTATCGGGTGCAAAAAATATTTCGTCCCTCAAAATTCAGCTTGCAATCTTCGGAATTCTTTTGAAAATTTTCCGGGTGAATCATTTTTTTGTTGAGCAAACTCAAAACAAATCTGTCGGCGACCGGTTGACGGAAAAATTCCATCAAGTCGAAAATCAAAGAATCTTTCCTGCCGTTGTTAGAGTGGAAAAAACCTATCCGCGCCTCCATGCCGTAAATCGCCGCAGAAATTCTCACTTCACGCTCCAAAAAAGCGTAAGCGTAATTCAGCAGAGAATTTATCGGGTCTTTAGCCGGGTGTTGGGAACGTCCCTTCCATTTTATATCCGGCGAAGCGATGAGCAGAGGAAACGCGCCGAAATAATTTTTCGACGCGATCCCCTCTGCCCCGCGAATTTCTTCCGTCGTCTGAAGATTTTTCAAACTTTCTAAGGTATGAGCCAACTTTTTTGCAATTCCGTCAAGTTTTTCTTTGTCGGAAGTTTTTCCGTAGCGTTTGAGCAAATTGCGTTGATTCCGAATTTTTTCCCTGATAATTTCGCGGGAAAATTCGACCTGTTTTTCCGGCTTTTGAAAAATTTCCGACTGCCTGAAAAATCTTGCCGACGATTGTTTTTCGTTGCAAAGAATCCCGGCAATTTTTCCGAAGTCGTCAATGTAACAAATCGGAATTTTCAAGTCGAGCAATTCAAAAACCGCGTTCGTCGTCAAGTCGGAATTTCTGCCGACAACAACTCCGTCCAAAGAGCGAACCGGCAAACGTCCGACGACTTCCGAATTTTTTTCCACGACAATTCGCGGACCGACTTTTTTCGCCGAACTTCCCGGCGACATCAGATACAGTACACCCAAAATTTTCCTCTCCTCAAACAACGAGAAAACCTTTTTCCTCTTCCAAAGGTTTATCCGACAATCTCAACTTTTGTTCGCACGTTTTGCAAAGCGGAGCCATCAAAACTCTTCCGACTTCATCTTCCTCCGCGAGTTCGACGAGATTTGACCAAATTTCTTTTGCCTCACTCGTTCCGAGTCTGCAATAAAAAACACTGTACTGCAAACGGAAAGCGAAACTTTCCAAGTAATCGAAAATTTTTGCGCGTACTTTGTCGTCGGAAATATCGTAGCTGATTAAATATCTCACGGCAAAATCTTCCTTTAAAAATTTATTCGCGTCTGCCCGAATCCTTGAGCGGCGAGCCGACCGACGCCGGAAAATTCCCCGAACCTTGCGAGCAACAAAAAAACTTTTCGCGAATTTTCGGAGAGATTCTCAAAGTTGTACAAAAATTTTCCCCAAAAGGCGTAAGTCCCTCTGTCATGGGAAAAATAAAATTTTTTGCAACGACCTTCCCAAGCCGTCAATCGAACGTCCTGAGCAAGTTCGCGAATAATTTTTTTGTCGGCGGCTGCGGGCATTTGCGCTTGCGTCCATTTGTCTGCGAGCGACGCGAAAACCAATTCCGCGCGAGGATACGGCGCGTCAAAATTATCCGTCCGGAAAGAAACCGGACTTAAAAATTTAAATTCGATTTCTTCCGGAGCGTCAAAATTTTTTGTTTCGGCAATAAAATCTTGAACGGAAATAATTTTTTC
>CAJOFG010000207.1:2113-3850 GCA_905233965.1 uncultured Selenomonadaceae bacterium | reverse complement strand
ACACTTGGCAAAAATGCTCCTGCCGGTCGTCATGATTATCATGACGCTGTTAATGTTCCAACTCCGGGACGGAAAAGCAATGTTGCTGACAATTTTAACCGCGCCGCTCGGACTTATCGGAGTTTTCGGCGGTTTGATAATTTTGTCGAAGTCGATGGGATTCGTCGCGGAATTGGGAGTAATTGCCCTGTTCGGAATGATAATTCGCAATTCTGTAATTTTGATTGACCAAATACAAAAACACCTTGCCGAAGGAGAAAAACTTTCCGACGCGATAATCGATTCCGCCGTTTTGAGATTCCGCCCGATAATGTTGACTGCGGCGGCGGCAATTTTGGGAATGTTGCCGCTCATGCCGAGCATTTTCTGGGGACCGATGGCGGTTGCGATTTCCGGAGGACTTTTGGTCGCGACGATTTTAACTTTGCTGGTTTTGCCGGTGATGTACGCGACTTTCCACAAATGATTCGGTTTGAAAAAAATTTTTCCGGACTTATCTTTTGTTGCAAAGTCCGGATTTTTTTTATAAAATTTCCTACGGTGATCTGACATTATGAAACAAAAAACTTATCGCATAAAAAATCAAGAGGAATTTTGCAAATGGATTGAGTCCGTAAAAAACGGAACGGATTACAAAAATTCTCACGACGCGATTTTCAAAATCATGACGGCGCAATTTCTTGAGTGGGAAGTAAAAAAAATGCACGCCGAATTGAAAAAAAATTTTCCGAAGGCAAAAATTGTCGGTGCGTCATTCACAAATTTCAAACTTGCCGAAGAAATTGAGAACAGAGCAAATATTTTGTGGACGCAAAAATTATCCGGTTTGCTGGAAAATTTTTGTGTCATAAGTTGCTGTTACTTCGACCGCTCCGAAGTGACTTTGCTTGAAGTCGATTGCAACTCCGTTGACAACTTCAACGAAATGTGTACGGATTTGAACGGTCGGCTGAAAAAAATTCCCTACCTCAAGGGCGTTGAAATTTTTACCGCGAAATTCAAAGAGTACCTCTCCGTTTTTATGGAAGCGGTGACTGCCGAACTGGATGACATTCCTTTTTTCGGCGCGGAGGCCGGCGTTATCGAGCCGTCGAATTTGGATTGCAAATATCATTCGGCATCGGGTACGATTGTCGAAAACGCTCTTGTCAGTTACGTCATGGGCAACGAATATCATCATGACGGAATTGTCGTTGCGGCTTACAGCGGAAAAGATTTGCACGTTCAAGCCGAATATAATTTCGGTTGGAAACCTGTCGGTAAGGAAATGACAATCACCGAAACTTTGGGCATTAACGGTGTCGCAAAAATTGATGACCTTCCGGCGATTGAGATTTACAAAAAATATTTGAACGTCGAGCCGAATAAATTTTTGGTGATGAACGTTTTCGATTTTCCTTTCGTCGTGAATCGCGGCGGAGTTTATGTGTCGCGTGTTGCCGGAATTTACGACGAAGAAGGAAGGCTGTATATGTCCGGCGACGTTCGGCAGGGCGAAAAAATTCGCCTGAGTTACGGCAACCCGGAAGAAATTTTGAAAGAAACTTGGGAGTCCAGCGAACGGATAAGAAAATTTGATCCGCAGGGAATTTTTGCTTACGTTTGCGGAGCGCGGACGGTTTTTTTGAACTTGGATTCCGAAACCGAACTTCAAGACTTTCGGCGAATTGTTCCGGATACCATGTACTGTTTCGGCGGCGGAGAAATTTATAAACATCACGGAAAAGGAGGACAACT
>CAJOFG010000207.1:0-2042 GCA_905233965.1 uncultured Selenomonadaceae bacterium | reverse complement strand
AAAAGACTTGCATTTTTTTTGGACGCGATAACCGGAGAGTTGAAAGAGTCGAACGAAAAATTCCGGGAGGCGGCACTGGCGGCAGAGGCGGCAGGTCGGGCAAAGACACAATTTTTGTCGAACATGAGCCATGAAATTCGCACGCCGATAAATGCAATTCTCGGAATGAACGAAATGATTTTGCGCGAATCGAAGGACAAACAAATTTCGGAGTACGCCGAAAATATTCGCACCGCCGGAAATACTTTGCTGGGACTTGTAAACGACATTTTGGATTTTTCAAAAATCGATGCCGGCAAAATGGAAATTATTCCGGTCGAATACGCTTTAAGTTCCCTGCTCAACGACTTGGTAAACATGATTCAACATCGCGCGGAGAAAAAAGGTTTGTACTTCAAAATTGAAGCTGATGAAAATTTGCCGAGCGAACTTTTCGGCGATGAAATTCGGATAAAGCAAATCGTCACAAACATTTTGACAAACGCCGTGAAGTACACCAATCAGGGCGGCGTGACTTTGAAAATTTCCGGCGAAAAAATTTCTGAAGACAAAATTTTAATTCACTTCAGCGTAAAAGATACGGGAATCGGAATCCGGGAAGACGACTTGCAAAAACTTTTCAACGCGTTTGAACGGATTGAGGAAAAACGGAATCGTTCGGTCGAAGGCACCGGGTTGGGAATGAACATCACGCAACGACTTTTGAACATGATGAACAGCGAATTGAAAGTCAACAGCGTTTACGGCGAAGGTTCGGATTTTTATTTCGCGCTTGAACAAAAAATCATGAACGATCACCCGCTCGGAGATTTTGAAAAAAGTTATCGGCACGCACTCAGTCAGCACAAAAAATATAAAGAAAAATTCACCGCGCCGAACGCCAAAATTTTGGTCGTCGATGATACGCTGATGAATTTGACTGTCGTCAAAGGTTTGCTCAAGCAGACGAAAATTAAAATCGACACGGCAGCCGGCGGTTACGAATGTTTGAGCATGGTCACGAAAAATCATTACGATATAATTTTCCTCGACCACCGTATGCCCGGAATTGACGGAATAGAAACTTTGCAGAGAATGAAAACTTTGCCGGGAAATTTGAATTACGAAACGCCGGTAATTTCTCTGACGGCGAACGCGATAAGCGGGGCGCGACAACAATATATCGATGCCGGGTTTAAAGATTATCTCACCAAGCCGATTGACAGCGCGAAACTCGAATCAATGATTATGGATTTTTTGCCGGACGAAAAAATAATTCGTTCCGACGAAATTAAACCGGAAGTTGAGGAAGAAAAAATTTCCGACGAAACTTTACCGGACTGGTTGAAAAATATCGAATCGCTGAATGTTTCCGCCGGACTGAATCATTGCGGCGACGTTGAATCTTATCTTGACGCGCTGACCGTTTTTGCACAGTCCGTGACGAGCGGCGCGAAAGAAATTGCCGACTTTTACAAAGTGTCCGATTGGAAAAATTACACGACGAAGGTACACGCGCTGAAA
This sequence comes from uncultured Selenomonadaceae bacterium, assembly GCA_905233965.1. Taxonomy (GTDB): domain Bacteria; phylum Bacillota; class Negativicutes; order Selenomonadales; family Selenomonadaceae; genus Quinella. The sequence continues at coordinate 539 of CAJOFG010000207.1, read as the reverse complement.
AGTTCGGCAAGAGTCATCGGAGCGGAAGAGCTTTCCGACCGGGCAAAACGTCTGGAAGATGCCGGCAATTCCGGTTACATAAACGAGATTAACGAATCGACCGACGGACTTTTGGAGCTTTACATCAGTTTTGCCGACAAACTTGCTCCGCTCCTCAAACAAAATTCCGACGACTCCGACAAGCCGCCGATTGAACCGGACGCACTCGCCGAAGCTTACGAAACTTTAAAAGAAGTTGCCGCCGGTTTCGACTACGACAGCATGAATTTTGTTTTGCAGTCGCTTGACGAATACAAATTGCCGCCGGACGATTCGGAAAAAATTTCTTCGGTAAAATCCGCGCTGAACAAATTGGATTGGGACGAAGTAAAAAAATTGGTCGGATAAACGGAGGTTGAACATGGACAGAGAAAAAAGTTTTAAATACACTTTGGAGCAAATCCGCGACGCGATTAACCGGCGCGATTACGAAATTTTTTCGCTCCACGTCGATCACGAAAAATTTTTTGATGACGGTTACGACGAAGTGACGGACGAGT
>CAJOFG010000206.1 GCA_905233965.1 uncultured Selenomonadaceae bacterium | reverse complement strand
GGTCTTCGTCCGGCACGAAAAAATTTTTTCCCTGCGCGAAATTGTCCATAGCGCGACGATAGACCCCGACGACTGCGGCGACGTATTCCGGGCGTTTCATTCGCCCTTCGATTTTCAGAGAATCAATTCCGAGTTCGACGAAACGCGGCAAAAGTTCAATCGTGTTCAAATCGCGCGGACTGAGTAAATATTTCCCGGCAGTCGGCAAAAAATTTTTTCCGTCAGCGTCAACAAGTTCGTAAGGCAGACGGCAAGGTTGCGCGCAACGTCCGCGATTACCGGAACGCGCCCCGATCATGCTGCTCATCAGGCACTGCCCGGACCGGCAAATACAAAGCGCGCCGTGAATAAAAATTTCCGTTTCAATCGAAGAATTTTTCGCGATAATTTCAAGTTCCGGCAAAGTCGTTTCGCGACTCAGCACGACGCGCGAAAAACCGAGTTCGGCAAGCGCGGCGACTCCTTCCGAATTGTGAATCGTCATTTGAGTTGAAGCGTGCAAAGAAATTTCCGGCGCAAGGTCTTTCGCAATTTTCGCCGCGCCGAAGTCTTGGACGAGGAAGGCATCGACTTTCGTCCGGCGCAAAAATTTTATGTAGTCGGCAAATTTTTCAAGTTCGTCGTCGGACATTATCGTGTTGACAGTGATGTGAACGGCGACTTGCCGGAGGTGTGCAAAACGGACTGCGCGAATCAAATTTTCCCGCGAAAAATTTTCGGCATAAGCACGCGCCCCGAAATTTTCTCCGGCAAGATAAACCGCGTCCGCTCCGGATTCGACTGCCGCCTTTAAAGCGTCGAAACTTCCGGCGGGTGCCAAAAGTTCCGGGATTTTTTTCGATGAAGAGTTCAAAATAAAATTCTCCTTTACTTGCATTGTCGAAATATTTTACCGGAGCAAAAAATATTCGGCAAATTTTTGAACGGAAGGAAAATTATTTCGCAAGTCGAAAATTAAACGCCTGAAACATTCCGAAAAATTTTTTTGTAAACGAGGTAACGATTTGAGAATTTTAATTTTGTCGGCATCGATAGGCTCCGGTCATTTGAAAGCGGCGGAGGCAATAGAAAAATCTTTGTCCGGCGAAGTTCAAAGCGTCGATTTCATGTCAAAGGAAGTTTCCGGACTTAACGCGGTGACGAAAAAAATTTATCTGGCGGCATTAAAATTTATTCCGGACTTGTACGACAGAATTTACAGGTTCGCCGGCAAAAAACAGGTCGGAATTTTAATCCGGCTGATAACTTCGCTGGGAACATATTTTCCGTTCGTCCGGCTGTTGAAAAAATTCCGACCGGACATCGTGATTTGCACGCACCCTTTCCCGGAAGCGGCGGCGGCTCTTTGGAAATTTTTGCACCCGAAAGCCGCAAGAAATTTTTTGCTCGCCGCAGTTTTAACGGATTATTCACTGCATGAAATTTGGATTTACGGCGAAGTCGATATGTACTTCGTCGCGACGGAGGAAATGAAAAACGAACTCGCCGGACAATCGCGACCGGGCGTTGAAATTTTCGCGCCGGGTATTCCGGTGGGAAAAGAATTTTCGGAAGTCGAATCGAAAAAAAATTCCGGACGGACGACAATTTTAATCATGGGCGGCGGCTTGGGTCTGGGCTCAATCGAATCGACTTTGACGGACTTGGAAAATATTTCTTCCCCGCTGAAAATTATCGTCGTTGCCGGACGGAACGAAAAATTATTGTCGCGCCTGAAAAGTTTGCAAACGAAATTGAAACATGAGATTGAAATTTTCGGCTACGTCGGCAACATCTCCGAATTGATGCGCGAATCGGATTTGCTGATAACGAAACCCGGAGCATTGACGATGAGTGAAGCTTTTTCCGTCGGACTGCCGATGATTTTGCACGCGCCGATTCCCGGACCGGAGGCGAAAAATGCCGAGTAAACCACAATTCTACTTGCAGTTGGCGGCCGAGACTGCGAGCAGCTTAACTGAAAGCCTCCAGAGATGGACGGCATTTCTTGAAACATCGGCCAGACTTTACAAATACCCCTACTACGAGCAGCTCCTGATCTTTG
>CAJOFG010000205.1 GCA_905233965.1 uncultured Selenomonadaceae bacterium | reverse complement strand
AACCGGTACATTTCCCGAACGTCGCGCTGATAAGTTATGTGCATACCGATTAAAGTCCGCTGTTCGATTATGAATTTGTCCGCGCCTTCGGATTTTTGTTTCTTCGCCACGCCGACGAGAGGGATTCCGTTTTGCGCCAACGCCCCGCCGACCAATTCCCAGTTGTCGCAATGCCCGGTCATCATGACTGCGCCGCGCCCTTTTCCTTCCGGCGATTTGAGATATTCCGTCACGTTTTCCAAGCCGATAACTTTGACGTGTTCCGCCATTCGATCTTTGAGTTTCGCGAAGTACATGACTTCCATAATGATTTGCCCGAATTGAAGGGAACTTTTTTTCATGATGCGTTCGGTTTCCTCGTCGTCCGTACCCAAACAGGCTTTGATATTTTTTCGCGCCAGATTTTTTCTTTTCGCCGGCAAAAAAATCAGGGCGACGTTTGCAAGAATTTTTCCGAACGTCAAACAAAAATTCCAGGAGAACATACAAAAAAATTTACTCAGCAATTTCAAAATTTTGTAACTCATAAAAGTTCCCTCTTCCCGAAATTAAATAAGTCCGGCGAAAAAACTTTCCGGACTTAAAAAAAAATTCAACCCTTTGACAAATTCTCCCGGTTGATTTGTTATTTAAAAACGCTTTCTCTAAATTTTTTTAAGCTCCGGCATCGTTGCGATGTTTCGCGAAACAATCGCGGCAATAAACCGGACGCTCATTACGGGGTTCGAACGGGACTTCGGTTTCTTTTCCGCACTCGGCGCAAGTCACGGTAAACATTTTGCGATGCTCTCCGCCGTCACGATTGCGGCGGCGTTTGTCGCGGCAGTCGCGACAGCGAACGGGTTCATTCTCGAAACCCTTTTCCGCGTAAAATTCTTGCTCGCCCGCGCTGAAGATAAAATCCTTGCCGCAGTCTTTGCACTTGAGTGTTTTGTCTTCAAAAGCCATCAAAAAATCTCCTTATATCAAAAAAAATTATTCGCCACGCTCAATCATAACGTGACACCCGGCAATTATAACACCATTCCGGAAAAAATCAAGATTATGTATGCCGGGAAAAATTTTTTTCTCAAAGAGGAATTACATTTCCGTTTTCGTCAATCGGTTCGGTGAGGAGAAAAAGCGCACTCAAATCGACGTGAAAAATTACCGTGTATTCATCCTCGTCGTCGCCGGCTCCGTTGAACTTGTTGCTGTAGAGCAAAGATGCCGCGTGGCAATAGTCGTTGACTTGTGCGTTGTACACGTCGATTTTTTTACTGCAAATCGGTTCCTGAAATTTGAAAACGGTACCGACCGGAAAATATCCTTCGACGAAAACTTTTGCCGGCAAATAAAAATTATCCTCGACAAAAGGAATGGGGACTTTGGAGCGCAAAAAAAGTCCCTCAAAGTCCAAACTCTTCATACTCATTTTAATCCTCCGTCAAAAATTGATTGAAATTTTTTTGTCCGGCTTTTTTTCTTCGAGGGTGAGAAGTTTTGCGAATCCGGTCATGTCCAAAACTTCGCGGACTTCCGGCTTGATATTGATAATTTTCATGCTGCCTTTGACGGCCATTTTTTTCTGCAACTTCAGCAAAATTCTCAAACCCGCCGACGCGATATACTCCAACTTGTCGAAATTCAAAGTCAGATCTTTGACATCAACGAGAGATGCCGCCATGTCCTTGTCAAACTCTATGGCGGTCACGGCATCGAGTCTGCCGATTAATTCCGCCGTCAATTTTTCTCCGTCAAGATTTTTTTTGATTTCCATTTTTTTACCTCCGTATAAATGCCCGGAAAAATATTCTGCGTCCGGCATTTAAATTTCCCGGACTCGCAAAAAAAATTACCGACACGAAACTTTTTCACCGCGACAAAAATTTTTCCTGCAAAAAAAATTACCGGCACAAAATTTTCGTACCGGTAAAAAATTCGCAAAAATTATTTTTTAACGCTTAGGGCGTGTTGGTAAAGACGAACGCACACCGATGACGGTTATTTTTCCGTCCGGACTTTGTCAAAATTTCTTGAAATATGTACGATATTCCTGCGAAATTTTTCCTCGTCGGACGAAAAAATTCCAC
>CAJOFG010000204.1:2157-3985 GCA_905233965.1 uncultured Selenomonadaceae bacterium | reverse complement strand
AGAAAAATTTCTTTGAACTTGTAGAACAGGCACGCGCCGATTATCAGGACGACGAAAAAATATTCGCGCCACGAACCGACTTTGAAAAGTTTCAATCCGTGCTTGCCGTGCGGAGTCAGTATCGGGACTTTGCCGCAAATTCCGTCTTGAACGATGTGCAACAGCGCACCGACGAAAATATAACTCAGGACGTTCAAAAAAATTTCCGCGCCGGGAAACGACAAATAATTTTTCGCGTATTGCGCCGCAAAAATCAGCACGAGATACAACGGCGGGTAATGCGACCAGGTTCGATGATTTTTCCGCCACTTCCAATAAGCTTTTTTTTCTTGCGGCGGCGAACCTTCCACTCTGTCCGGCAACACCGCGCCCAAAATTCCTGACGCGACGAAAAGTGCGTCGTCAGTTGCCGCGTAAATCATGAATCCGGTTACAACTTGATGATTTATCCACTTCACCGAAAAAATTTCTCCTCACTGCTCAAAATCAATTCGACATTCAAACATTCTGTTCCAGGGATTTGTAACTTTAAAATTTTTCGCGAACTTGAACGGCGGCAAATTTTTCCGGGCGAAATCATTCATCAAGTCCGTATTCCGGGTTTCGATAAAATCTTTTCTGCCGTTTAAATTTGCATAGTCCGACGTTTGCCCGGTTATTCTGAAAAGGTCGCTGCCCAAAATCGTCCGAACGTTCGCCTGGTAACCCCAATCGTCAAGATAACGCCGGTACAAAAGTTTTATCCGCGATGCCGGCGTCATGAGGTTTGACAAAATTCCGGCACCCAGCGCAAAACCGGTCGTGTTCGTCGCCGTGTTCCAGCCGGCGTAAGCGTGAATTTTGAACAGCAAATTTTTTTTGCTCAACAAATGCAAAAGCGCATTGTCCGCACCGTTCGCGTAGGAAATGTCCGCAATGCCGACGGGGTAACCCAGCCCGATGTAATATTTCACGAGGTTGTAAAAATGATCTGTACTCTCCCGCTTTTTTGAATCGGCGGGAACATTTTTTTTGCCCGGTCGCGGATTGTGATCGTGAAAAGTCTTTCCTTCCGGGTCGGTGTTGACGAGCAAAACGAAATCGGATTTTCGCGGCACGGTTGAAATTTTCGCGCCGGCAATTTGCGCCGCCTCCCTTACCGAGTCGGAAATTTTTTCGTCGGAATATGCCGGGATCGTATCGCCGCCGGCTCCCACGTTGTATCGTACATAAATTTCCGGCGTTTCGTGTCGAAGTTCATTCACCGCACGAGTCAGGAGCAACAAACCTATTTCGTCGATACCGTTCACCGTCATGAAATTATCTTCCGTCAAATTTTTTTGCGCCAAGTAATTTTTGAGGTAACGATTTTCCCGGTGAGTTTGCCCGAACTCCGAATTGTCGTCGCGCCCGATAACGAGATAATCAATCGTGCCGTTCTGCGTCATGTCGATTAAAATTTTCGTCGCGGCAAGATTTTTCGTTCGCCTGTCCAGCCAATCGTTCAAAACGTAGCCGGGAATCCTCCGACGATAATATTCCATCGCGCCGAGTTCGCCCGGTGTCAGACCGTAAACTTCCTGCTTGTCGGCGAGCGCGGAAAATTCAAAAATGTTGCCGCCGTATTGAACGTAATAATCCGGCTCCTCAACGTCGCCCGGCGTTCCGGCAGTCGGCGTTCTCATCAGCGAACAGAAAACGTAAATTTTCAAGTTCGGATTTTTCTGCCGGATTTTTTCAAAGCGATTGAGGTTGGCAAAAATTTTTGCGCGGGTAAATTCGTGTTTTCGGGAAGGAATAAGACCGCCGTAAAGCATCGAGTCGGACGAAATGACGGCGGCCTTGACAT
>CAJOFG010000204.1:0-2094 GCA_905233965.1 uncultured Selenomonadaceae bacterium | reverse complement strand
TTTGGCGGCACGATAATTTCGTAGTCCTTCAACTGTTCGACGACTTCCACCGTTTGTTGCAAGTCAATCGGTCTGTCGTCATGCGGCACGAAAAAAATTTTTTCCTTCGCCGCGTTTGCACTTGGATTGAACGTCGTTAAAAAAAGTATTACCAAAAAAATCGGGTAAAAAATTTTCTTCAAAATTTCCTCCGTTTAAAAAGCTTTCTTCATTTTTTCCGCGACCCCGTACATTTTTTTCAGCGGGACGGAACAGGCGGCGACTCTTACTCCGAGTTTGAGAGGGACGGCGAAAATTAAATCGTCGTGCAATTTTTCGCAGACGGCCGCCGGATTTTCTGCCGGGACGGCGATAAAAAATCCTCCGGTGTACGGCACGATTTTTAATCCGCATTTTTCCGCCTCGTCAACAAAAATTTCGGCGCGTTTCTTAACCATTTCGCGAAGTTCGGTTTGTTCACGTTCCAAGTCTTTGCGAAGTTTTTCGTCGCGCCAAAGTTTAACCAAAAGATTTTGCGCGCCGCAGTTTATATTCGACCAGGTTGCGCGGCAGGAAAATTTTGTCGTCTCTTTAAATTCGTCGATAACTTCTTTTCCGGTTGACATCGCGACGAGTGCGCCGGTTCTCTGCCCGTACAGCGTGTAACTTTTCGACATACTGAACGACATCAGAATCAAAATATTTTCCGGCAAATTTCCGAACTTGTTCACGAAGTCCCACGCAACTTTTTTCTCCGCGTAAAAATCAACGTAGGCAATATCGACGAGCAGAGAAATTTTTTTGCCCTTCGCCGCATGATTTTTGATAACGTCGAGAACCTTATCCCATTCGTCGCCGGTCAAAGCGTAGCCGGTGGGATTGTGCGCCGGCGTGTTCAAAATTATCAGCAGGGAATTTTGTTTCGCGAGAATTTCGGAAACTCTGTCGGAAAAATTTTCAATGTTGAATTTTTTCAAGTCAGCGTCAAAAAGTTTGAACGTCTCCAAATTTTTCCCGGTCTCTTTGCAAATGACGTTGTAAGTCCCCCAGAACCAGTCGGAAGTCAAAACGGATTCGCCGCGCTCCGCGTAATTCGCTATGGCGTGATGAATTGCGCCGGTGCCGCCGGAAGTCGCCGCCAATCCGAAATAACCTTCGTAATTGACGCGCCCGAAAATTATTTCGCGAACCGATTCGAGATAATCCGGCAAACCGGAAATCGGAGCGTAAGAAATAATTTCCGGCATTGACATTTCCCGGAAAACTTTTTCGACGGTCGGCAGGAAAGAAATTTTTTCCTCCTCGTCGAGAACGACACCGATCGTCGCGTTCGTAACTTTATCGTTGCCGAATTTTTTTATCGCGTCTTTGCAAAGTTTGTTCGCCTCAAAAATCGCGTCGGACAATTTTCTGTTTGTCGCGTGAGTTGCCGCCATGCTTGCCGTCATTTTTTATCATACCTTTCAATCGCTGAAAAATTCGTCGTGAATACTGTTTACCGCTTCGGTGAGTTGCGAACCTTTAACCAGGCAGGAAACGCTTATCTCCGACGTGCTGATTATGTCGATATTGACTCCCGCCTTCGCAAGCGCACCGAACATTCGCGCCGCTATACCCGGACTGCCCAACATTCCGGCACCGACGATTGAAACTTTCGCAACGTCCTCTTCGATGAGAACGGCTGACGCATTTATTTTTTCCGCAACCTTGTCGATGATAATTTTCGTCTGCGCCAAATCGTCCAGCGAAATCGTGAAAACCATGTCGGTGATATTTCTTTCGATGTTGCGGATACTTTGAACAATCATGTCAACGTCGATATTTTCTTCGGCGAGTGCGGAAAAAATTGTGTGCGCGATGCCCGGCGTGTTGGAAACTCCGAGCACGGCAACCTTCGCAACTTTTTGGTCGTGCGCCACTCCGCGTATTTCAAATTCTCTGTCTTCCACAGTGTAATCCTCCCTAATTATCGTGCCGGGTTTATTCGTAAAAGTCGAACGGACATGAATGGGAATGTTGAAATAATGCCCGACTTCAACCGAACGGGGTTGCATTACTCCGGCACCGAGTCTGGCCATCTCAAGCATTTCCATGTAAGTTATCTCTTTCATCTTG
>CAJOFG010000203.1 GCA_905233965.1 uncultured Selenomonadaceae bacterium | reverse complement strand
TGCAGTCAAGGATTGCCGCAGGCAACCGCTCCGGCGGCGCAAGCGTCAGCGCAGCGTCCTTTACGGCAATCGAAGGAAAGAGGTACGCTTCAAGCAAGCTCCAATCCGAAATTTTGCCTTATCAAAAAGATTACAAAAAAAAGACAAAAAATCAAAAAATTCTCTACTCCTATAGATTCAGAATATAGGGTATCGCGAACCCGCAACGGGACGCAATTTATACTTGACTTGACTTATCAAATATGATAAACTTTTTATCATATTTGATAAGTCAAAAAAAATCCGGTGCAAATCGCACCGGTAAGCCATTTTCCTTTAATGTTCTGAAAGGAGTTTGTCAAAAATGGAAAATAATTCGTCAAATCTTTACGGTGAGAATTCTTCGGAAATTATCTCCAAAATTGTTCAAAAACCCCGTTCAAAAAAATACCTCACTATAGTAGATGATGATACGGGGGAAGTCAAGGGATTTTTCCCGTTAAAATCTAAAAATTTGGGAATAGGGTGGTTTGCCATGTATCAACATCCTGCAAAATGGATCGCGTCTTTGCATTTGACGGGTGAACAACATAATGTTCTTTGGTTTCTCATGTCTGAACTGGACTTTGACAATTATCTTCGAGTCAGTCTTGCAGAAATCGCAGAAACACTTAAAATGCAGCCGACACATGTATCGCGAGCGATGAAAAGATTGAAAGAACTTGATATAATTACTGAAGGCCCGCCCGCCGGCAAATTTAAAACTTACAGGCTCAATCCTTATATCGCACACAAGGGAACGAATCGCGAAAATACAATTATAGAGTTTGACAGAATGATCGAGGACAGAAACAAAATTTTTCAAGATGTTTCCGATAAAGATTTATGATCGAATGGATTCACTGAGTGTGCCGGCAAAAAAATTTTTTCCGGGGTGTTTCTTTGCGGTCGAAATAACAAATTGACAAAAGCGGTATTGTGTGAAAAAATGATTTGTACAGAAAGACTTTTGAGCAAAATTCTAAGGAGAGCGTAGATAAGATGAAAGAATTGATGTTGGGAAACAAGGCAATTGCCCGCGGACTGTATGAGGCCGGAGTTTGTTTCGTTTCGAGTTATCCCGGAACACCGAGTACGGAAATAACCGAAGAGGCCGTAAAATACGACGATATTTACTGCGAATGGGCACCGAATGAAAAGGTTGCGATGGAATCGGCTTTCGGTGCGTCGCTTGCCGGAAGAAGATCGTTTTGTGCTCAAAAACACGTCGGTTTAAATGTCGCGGCGGATCCGCTCTATACAATGTCTTACACCGGAGTGAATGCCGGATTTGTGGTTGTGGTTGCCGACGATCCCGGCATGCACTCCTCACAAAACGAACAGGACAGCAGACACCACGCAATAGCCGCAAAAGTGCCGATGCTGGAGCCTTCCGATTCTGAGGAGGCGTTGGAATTTACAAAACTTGCTTATGAAATTTCCGAAAAATTTGATACGCCGGTTTTATTGAAAATGTGTACTCGCGTGGCACATTCTCAATCCCCGGTAAAAGTCGGCGACAGGGAAGAACATAAAAAAGATTATGTGAAAGACATTACAAAATATGTAATGATGCCGGGAAACGCGAAAAAGCGGCATCCGATTGTTGAGAACAGGACAAAGGCGTTAATCGAATATGCGGAAAAGTCACCGGTAAATCGCATCGAATTTTCTTCCGGCGAAATCGGTATAATAACCTCTTCAACCTGCTATGAATATGTCAAGGAAATTTTCGGCGAAAGTGCAAGCGTTTTAAAACTCGGAATGATAAACCCCTTGCCGGTCGAACTCATCAAAAATTTTGCGGCGAAAGTAAAAAAACTTTACGTCGTTGAAGAACTCGATCCGATTATCGAAAATCATGTGAAGTCTTTGGGCTTGGAAGTTTCCGGCAGTGACATTTTGCCGCGAATCGACGAATTTTCACCCAACATAATTGCAAAGGCTTTCGGCAAAGAAGTTGAGGAAGGAATAAAGCTTGAGGACGCAATTCCTCCGCGTCCGCCGGTGATGTGTGCCGGCTGTCCTCATCGAGGAATGTTTTACTCGCTGAAGAAAAGAAAATGCACCGTTCTCGGTGATATAGGCTGTTACACT
>CAJOFG010000202.1 GCA_905233965.1 uncultured Selenomonadaceae bacterium | reverse complement strand
CGCACAAGGTCAAATTCCGCTTTACGGCGGCGGCGGTATCGGCTTGACGGGCAATGCGGCGGCTGACGCGTTCAAAATGATTTGCCTCGGAGCGAACGGCGTTTTCTGCGGAAAAATTTTGATTCAACTTCTCGGCTGTGTCGGCAACGAACGCGGAAGGTGCAACGCCTGCAATACCGGAAATTGTCCGACCGGAATTTGTACGCAAAATCCGCGACTCGTCAAACGTCTTGACATTGACAGGGGCGCGCAAAAAATTGTGGATTACGTTCTTGCTTTCGACAGCGAATTGAGAAAATTGATGGCTCCGATCGGAAACAGTTCGCTCCCCGTCGGCAGAAGTGATGCACTCGTTTCAACCGACAAAGCCATTGCCGACAAACTCGGAATACAATACGTCTGTTAAAAAAAAATTGGTAGAAATAAATCGTCCTCGCCCGGCGGCTCCGTTCAGATTTTTCATTTGGGGCGTGTGTTCGTCTTTACCGACACGCCCCAATCTTGAGAGAGTCGGCACACGTCAGGCAGAGGTTTTTTATTTGCTCGAATTAAAATCCGGTAAAAAATTTCCGATTAAGAAAAAATTTTTGCCGGATATTTTTTTGTGATATAATCCGGGAGATTTTTTTTGACGAGGAGTGAATTTTTTGAACGCAAAAGAATTGTTACGAAACTTTTGGATTTTGTTTCGCGGATACTGGAGCTCTGAAGAAAAATGGAGAGCGCGCGGACTTCTTGCCGTCGTAATTGTGCTGGGTTTTGCCGCCGTCGGTTTTCTCGTCGAAATAAATTCCTGGTACAAAGAATTTTATGACGCTTTGCAAAATTACGAAGAGGAATTATTTTTGCCGCTCGTCGGAGAATTTCTCGCGCTTGCTCTGGCATACATAATCATTTCCGTTTACGCGATTTATCTTCGGCAACTTTTGGAAATTCGTTGGCGAAAATGGATGACGAACAATTATTTGGAGTCGTGGCTGAAAAATCAAACTTATTACCGTCTGCAGGATTCGACGGACAACCCGGATCAGCGTATATCGGAGGATATCAGTCAATTCGTGACGCTCACCCTTCAGCTGATAACCGGATTTTTGCGTCAAATAATTACCCTCATATCTTTCGGAGTTATTTTGTGGAATTTGTCCGGTGCGCTCGATTTGGAATTCGGCGGCACGGAATTTTCCATTCCCGGTTATATGTTCTGGCTTTCGCTGGCTTATGCGATTGTCGGCACGGTCGGCGTTCATCAAGTCGGCAAAAAGTTAATCGGCTTGAATTTTGATCAGCAACGTTACGAAGCGAATTTCCGTTTCGGCATGATGAGGATTCGCGAAAATGCGGAGAGCATTGCATTTTATCGCGGCGAAGAGTCCGAAAGCGAAAGTTTAAAAGATAAATTTTCCTACGTCATAAAAAATTTTCGCGCACTCATGACAAAGACAAAGCATTTGAATTTTTACGTCAACGGTTACGCTCAGCTTGCGGTTATTTTTCCGTTGCTGATTGCCGCGCCGCGATATTTCCGGAATGAAATTCAACTCGGCGGACTCATGCAAATAAGTTCGGCGTTCGGACGTGTGCAGGACGCGCTGAGTTATTTTATCGAAGCTTACGACGGCATCGCGAATTTGGCGGCTGTCATCAATCGTCTTTCCGGATTTACCGCACACGTCGAAGAAGTTCAAAAAATTGAAAGTCACGTCGAAAAATCAAAGGCGGACGAATTGACAATTTCCGGCTTGAACATTTCACTTCCGGACGGGCGCGAACTTTTGAAAAATTTTTCCGGCTCGCTGAAAAATTCCGGATCACTTTTGGTAACGGGCGCATCCGGTTGCGGCAAGTCAACTTTTTTGCGAACGATAGCCGGAATTTGGTTTTATGCGTCGGGAAAAATTTCTTTGCCGGAAAATTCCCGCGTAATGTTCCTTCCGCAAAATCCGTATTTGCCGCTGGGGACTTTGCGCCGCGCTCTGATTTATCCGGCGGCTGAAATAAATTCTCCGCCCGATGAAAAATTGCGGGAAGTTTGTGGCTGACATTCATGCCGGACATTACGCCCTTATGACAAATTTCGCAATAAGCTGCCATTAAATTTCACTTCCCTTCAAAAATACCGCCGGATTATATTTTCCTGGACGAGGCGACGAGCGCGTTGGACGAGCCGCGCGAAATTGAAATGTACGAGTTGCTGAAAGAAAAATTGCCCGGCATGACGATTGTCAGCGTGGGACATCGTTCGACGCTGTTTAAAATTCACGATACGGAATTGAAATTCGACGGCAAAGGAAATTGGCAACTCCGTCCGATTGTCGCCGACTGAAAAAATTTTTTTGCGGAAAATAAAAAATCCCCGAACTTTTTTAAAAAGCTCTCGGGGAATTTTTTATCCGATAATTTCGGTCATCAATTTTTACAGAAGTTCGTAATTGCAGAATTTTTTCAGCACTCCCTTTTTTCCGTTACGAATGGAACGCAGACAACGAGTGCAAATATTCACTCTTTTGACTTCGCCGTCGGCAACCGCACGGACACGGACGTGTTGAATATTCGGTTCCCATTTGCGTTTCGTTCTGATGTGCGAGTGGCTGACATTCATGCCGGACATTACGCCCTTATGACAAATTTCGCAATAAGCTGCCATTAAATTTCACTTCCCTTCAAAAATACCGCCGGATTATAT
>CAJOFG010000201.1 GCA_905233965.1 uncultured Selenomonadaceae bacterium | reverse complement strand
GTAGTTCAAGTAATCGGCGCGGTCGTCGACGTGGAATTTCCGCCCGGCGAACTGCCCAAAATCTTGAACGCAGTACATATAACAGGTAAATCCGGCGACGTTGAAATTGACCTTATCGCGGAGGTTATGCAACATTTGGGCGACAGCGTCACCCGTTGCATCGCGATGAGTTCAACCGACGGACTTGTTCGCGGTATGGAGGCGGAGGACACCGGCTCACCTATTAAAGTTCCCGTCGGCGAAGCCTGCTTGGGACGCGTTTTCAACGTTCTCGGGCAGACGGTCGATAATAACCCGAAACCTGTGGGCAACAAAGAATTTTGGCCCATTCACAGACCCGCGCCCAGTTTTGAAGAGCAGGAAACTTCTACGCAAATTCTCGAAACGGGCATTAAAGTTGTTGACTTGATTGCGCCGTATTCGAGAGGCGGTAAAGTCGGACTGTTCGGCGGCGCAGGTGTCGGCAAAACGGTTCTGATTATGGAACTTATTCACAACATCGCGACGGAGCACGGCGGTTATTCGGTTTTCTCCGGCGTCGGTGAGCGCACCCGCGAAGGTAACGACCTCTGGTCAGAAATGACGGAATCCGGCGTTATCGACAAAACCGCGCTTGTTTACGGTCAGATGAATGAGCCGCCCGGAGCGCGTATGCGTGTCGGCTTGACGGGCTTGACTATGGCGGAATATTTCCGCGACGTTCAAGGTCAGGACGTGCTTTTGTTCATTGATAATATTTTCCGTTTCATTCAGGCAGGTTCCGAAGTTTCCGCGCTGTTAGGTCGTATGCCTTCGGCGGTCGGTTATCAGCCTACGTTGACAACGGACATCGGCGCACTTCAGGAGCGTATCACTTCGACGCGCAAAGGCTCAATTACTTCAGTTCAGGCGGTTTACGTCCCTGCGGACGACTTGACTGACCCCGCACCTGCAGGAACTTTTACTCACTTGGACGCAACAACGGTTTTGAGCCGTCAAATTGCTGAGCTCGGAATTTATCCCGCCGTTGACCCGCTCGACTCGACTTCAAGAATTTTAGACCCGCATGTTATCGGGCAAGAACATTATGAAGTTGCTCGCGGCGTTCAGGCTGTTTTGCAGAAATATAAAGAACTGCAGGACATCATCGCGATTCTCGGCATGGAAGAACTTTCCGACAACGATAAATTGACGGTCTCCCGCGCAAGAAAAATTCAGCGTTTCCTGTCTCAACCGTTCGCGGTCGCTGAAGTCTTCACCGGTTCGCCCGGCAAATACGTCGCGCTCAAAGATACCATTCGCGGCTTTAAGGAAATTCTCTCCGGCAAATACGACGACTTGCCCGAAAATGCTTTCTACATGGTCGGCGGTATCGAAGAAGCTGTTCAGAAGGCGGAGAAACTCAAGGAGGGTTGATAAATGGCAACAATCCGACTTGATATTGTCAGCCCCGACAAAGGCGAAATTTTTTCAAGAGACATCGACATGTTAATTGTTCGCTCGACTGCGGGGGAACTTGGAATTTTGCCGCGCCATGCAAATTTGTTGACCGAACTTTTGCCGCACGCAATGAGAATAAAAGTTGACGGCGGAGAAAATTTGGTTGCGCTCGGCGGCGGTTTTATGGAAGTCACGCCCGAAAAAATTACCGTCCTTGCGGATTCGGCGGAACTCCCCGAAAATATCGACGTTGAACGCGCACAAAGAGCAAAAAAACGCGCGGAAGAAAGAATTGCGCAATACAAGCAGGCGACGAAAGATTCACTTATCGACATCGACCGCGCAAACAAAGCACTCGCCAGAGCAAAGGCGCGGTTACTTGTGAAAAATATTCCGTTCAACTGAAAAAATTTTTTCAAAACGAAATCCCGACGATTTTTTACCGCCGGGATTTTTTATTGCAATGAAAATTTGCTTATGATATATTTTTTCAAAAAATTTGCGGGAGGAATTTTTTGTGACGCAGAAAAAAGTTTGTGAAATTTGTCCTCACCATTGTCGGCTTGCTGTCGGCGAAATCGGAAAATGTCGCGCAAGATTTAACGACGGCGAAAAAATTTTCGCGCTCAATTACGGAAAAATTACTTCTCTTGCCCTCGATCCGATTGAAAAAAAACCGCTGTATCATTTTTTCCCGAAAAATTTTATTTTGTCGGTCGGCAGTTACGGTTGTAATTTAAATTGCCCTTT
>CAJOFG010000200.1 GCA_905233965.1 uncultured Selenomonadaceae bacterium | reverse complement strand
CGTTAATTGTTCGGCGGGAAATTTTGCCAAGAGTGCGATTGACATTCACGACGAAGTTTTCCGAATAGTCGAGGAAGATATTTTGATGGGCAGGTCGCGCGATTTTTGACAACGAAAAAATTATTTTGAACGCAAAAAAATTCCCGGTATCTTTCCGGGAGTTTTTTATTGCCGTGAATGTCCGGTGAAAAATATTTTTCAATTTTCGTAAACGTAGCGCAAGGCATTTAAATTTTCCGTGTTCAAATCTTTATGACAGACGCAACCTTTTGAATTTAATTCCATTGTTTGACGATTGCCGGCGGAATATTTTTCCCAATGAGGAATAAATTCATTATCGGGGTTGCCGTTTGTCGCAAATGCCGCCCATGACGATTGAACAGCCTTTGCGAGATTCGGTGCGGGATTCGGCACTTCGTCAAGCGCATTGAAAACGTACGGCAAATCGCTGTCGTGACAAGCGCGAAATATTTCATTTACCCGATGAGTGAAAACGTAAAAATAAACGTCGTCAAATTTCGATTGATATTCGGCGCAAATTTCTTGACCGACGCGCCAATCCGTCTGAACCGCAAAATCTATAAAATTTTCTTCATTATCCGAACGATCTTTCAGCCAATTTTTGTAAACTTCTTCCGGAGTTTTCGTTTTGTATTTTGAAAGAACCGGCGAAAAGTTTTTCGTTTTGTTGCGATAGTTTTCGCAAAAGTTTTCATCGAATTGCAACCAAAGCCGCCACTCTTCCGCCACATTGCCGGTTAAAATTTTAATTCCGCGAGCCGCTCCGTCTTTCAACGCCTGCAACGGATTTTCCGGCAAAAATTTTCCGTCGCACGTCGGCAAGTATTCCGAAGGATTTTCGGCAAGTCCGCCGTCCAAAATTTTTTCATAAATACTTTTAATATCGTCGGCAGATTTTTTGATAAGTTCGCCGACGGTTTTAACTCCGCCGGCTGCCATAAACTTTTCCGCAACCCGCGCGGAGTCTTCCGGCGTGTTATAAAATTTTAAATTTCCCGACTGCGGAATTGCTTTGTTGAAAAGTCCTTTTGCGCCGGGCGTGACAGTCAACAAAAAAGTTGAAATTGAACCGGCACTTTGCCCGAAAACGGTAATGTTATCCGGATTGCCGCCGAATTCCGAAATATTTTCTTTAACCCATTCCAACGCCGCAATTTGATCTTTAATGCCGAGATAACCGCTGTCCTCAAAATTTTTGTCAATCGCCGCCAAATTTAAAAATCCGAAAACATTCAGCCGATAATTCAGCGTGACGATGATGACTTCATTCGCCGCCGCAAATTTACTGCCGTTATAAAGCGAATCAACCGAACCGCCGACACTGAAACCGCCGCCGTGAATAAAAAACATTACGGGCAAATTATTTTTTTCTCCGCGTTTCCAAATGTTGAGCGTCAAACAATCTTCGCTTTGATTTTTGTATGAGTCTGCGTTCTCGGTCGGATCGACAAATTGAAAAGCCGCCGCGCCGAATTTTTTTGTATCGAAAGTTTTATCGGTCGGATTTAATTTTTGCGGAGCTTGCCAACGCAAATTTTTTACGGGCGGCTTGGCGTAAGGAATACCGAGCCAGGTTTTCACGCCGTTTTCGTCAACAAAGCCGGTAAAAGTTCCGTAGCGAGTTTTCACGCTCAATTTTTCTGCGGCAAAAACTCTGTTGTCGAGCGGCAGTCCCGTCGCCGCAAAGGCAAGCATCGCCATGGATGTGGTCTTGATAAATTTTCTGCGCGTCATGTTTAACATAGCATCATATCCTTTCAAAATTTGAAAATACAGCGGCACATTTCACAGTCAGTCAAACTTTCCCGAATACGGTTTTCCCTTTAAACACGGTTTCAAGCACTTTAATGTCTTGAATTTGTTCAGGCGGAGTATTTTCAATATCACTGTCAAGAACAACCAATTCTGCGGATTTTCCGACTTCGATTGAGCCGGTTACATTTTCCAAATGTGCTTGATATGCCGCGTTAATCGTATGTGCTTTAAGTGCTTCTTTCAGGCTGATACATTCTTCAGGCATTGCGGCAGGAAAATCTTTATACAATTCGTAAGTTAAATCCATTTTGACATTTCTTCTTGTCATTGCGACTTGGATTCCCGAAAGTCCGTAAGCGGCATTAACGGGAAAATCCGAACCGTAAGCGCACATCAC
>CAJOFG010000199.1 GCA_905233965.1 uncultured Selenomonadaceae bacterium | reverse complement strand
CGGGATTGTGCGCGACCTCACCCTCCGAAATCGACAAGCCCAAATGATGACTTACGAAGCTTGCGGTTTTGTTGAGCAGCCAAACGAAAGGATACATGACTTTCCAAAAAATTATCATGGGCAAGGCGATGTTGAGTAAAATTTTTTCGCTTGCGGCGATTGCCATTGACTTTGGAGTAAGTTCGCCCAAGATTATGTGCATTGAAGTTATCAGCGAAAACGCCAGCGCGAATGAAATCGTATGCTTTAAAGTTTCGCCGAAGCCGAGCGCGTGAATCACGGGCGAAATTAATTCCGCGACAAAAGGTTCGCCGACCCAGCCTAACCCCAATGATGCCAAAGTTATTCCCAGTTGCGTGACGGATAAAGCCTCGTCGAGTTCGTCGATTAATTTTTTTGCATACTTGGCGCGAGTGTTGCCCTCTTGAATCAGCGTTTCGAGCCGCGACGGGCGCATTTTCACGCAACAAAATTCCGCCGCGACAAAGAAGCCGTTCATGGCTATCAAAAAGAAAACGAGGAACGTATTTAATAATATGGGCACGATGTCCAAAACAAAAACCTCCGTTTTTAGCTTACAACTTACAGATAAATTTTCCGCATTATACTATTCGCGGAGGCAATCGACAAATATTTTTATCGAAAAACCTCTGCGACAAACAAAAAGAACCTCGACCGAAGCCGAAGTTCTCTTTGTGCGAGGTGTAGAAAATTTTATCGAAGTTTTTTAATCCTCAACGCGCTTGCCTTCGATTTTGGCAATAGACTCTTTGGCACTTTCAATGCCGTAAATAACGAACTCAACAATCATTTTCCGAATCCCGGTAATCCGAAAAAATAATCCGGAGGTTGCCGAAATGTTACGCATTTTCATTTCCATAGTCATAATTTTGAATATTTTCACCGGAAATTCTCTCGCGTATGATTCGGAATACGGTGACAGTCCCGGAGCATTACCGCCGATGACTTTGTTAAATCCGCTTGACGGCAATTTGATAATTACTTCGGAATTTTCGCTTGTCGGTCGTACTCATCCGGTTTTCGGAACGGTCAGACCGCACAAGGGAACGGATATTGGTGCGCCGGAAGGTGCAAATATTTACGCTTCTCTTAACGGAGTTGTTACTTATTCCGGGTGGGCAAGCGGTTACGGAAATGTCATTTATTTAAATTCGCGGGTCGGCGGTCACAATGTCGAAACCCGTTACGCCCATTGTTCGGCACTTTTGGTCAAAGCAGGTACACAAGTTTCCGCAGGTACATTGATAGCAAAAGTCGGAAGTACAGGTTGGGCAACGGGACCTCACTTACATTTTGAAATCAGAATTGACGGCAACCCGATAAATCCCCGCAGATATTTGAACGGTATGCCGCCGTCAAGCGGTGAAGGTTACGGAGAATTGCCGGATTCCGTCAAAAATATTTTCGATGCCGCCTACGATTTCGGAAAACCTCTCCGGGAAGTCATCGAAAAAGTCGGGAAACAGTGTCAGGAAGCCTTGTCAATTTCGCTTGATGCGGTTCGTTGGCTTTTGATAACTCTGATTATAATTGACTTGGCTCTCGGTTCTTCCTTCAGAGTGATTAACCCGAATGAGGAAGGCACGCTTGTCGATTATCTTTTGCGAAAGATTTTGCTGTACGCCTGTCTGATTTACTTCCTGACAAACTTTTCGGGAGCTGTTGCAAATTTTTCAAGAGATATGTTCACCGGATTCGGCGGCATGATGTTTGGAGAAACTGCCGAAAATGCAATGAAAGCCGTTTCCAATCCTATGGACGTTGTTTCAAAAGGTGCCGAAATTGTAGCACCGATTTACAACGAACTTTTCAAGATTCACGGCATTTTTGACCTGATGACAAAATTTACTTTGTGGTTTCCGTCGCTGTTCTTTGCACTGATTTTGACAATCTGCTTTTTCCTGATTTCGTTGCAAATAACAATGGCATATCTCGAATTTTATATAGTTATGGTTTTCAGCTTTACAACTTTTTTCTTTTCCGGTTTACGGCAAACGCGACAATACGCCCAAAACGGTATAAACGGAATTTTTGCCGTGTCCGTCAAGTTGATGTTTTTCTGTATGTTTTCGCTGATGTTGCAGATGATTTTGCACAATATCGAAATTGACGCTTTTTACTCTCGGACAGAACCTGCCGCGATAGTTTCGGAAACGAATGATTCCGGAGAAAGTAC
>CAJOFG010000198.1 GCA_905233965.1 uncultured Selenomonadaceae bacterium | reverse complement strand
ACGTGATCCAGTGCTTCGTTCCGGGAGAGTGCCGCTTTGACAAAGACCGATAAATTTTCTTTCGCCTTCTCCTGCCCGATGTATTCGCTTAACCGACGCGGGCGCAAACTGTATTGCCATTCGTCCGCGCCCTGTTCGTCCGTCGCAATTATTCTTTCGTCCATTAAATTTGTTCTCCGCTGAATTTCGCGACCGAAATTTTATTTCCTGCCAAAAAAATTTTCGCGTCCAATTTTTTCGCGCCGGGTGCCTGAATTTCCAAAATTTCCAGAACGCAGGAGCCGGTGCCGACAAAAAATTTTTTCCCCGTGATTTTAATTTCTCCCGGTGTGAGAGAAAAATTTTCGTCGGAAATTTTCGTTCGCCAAATTTTAAATTTTTTTCCGTCCGCAAATGAGTAAGCCCCGCCGTAAAGTCCGCGAACCAGATTGTGAATTTCGCCGCCGGATTTTTTCCAATCGATGCGTCCGGTTTCCTTTGTCAACATCGGCGCGTAACTTGAAAGTGAATCGTCCTGTTTGACCGGGTTTAATTCGCCGCGTTCGATTTGCTCCAAAACTTTCAAGAGCAATTCCGAACCGAGCGTCATAATTTTTTCGCGCAGTTCCGGCAGAATCATATTTTCGCCAATCGGAATTTCGCCGGACAAAAGTATATCGCCGGTATCAAGTCCCGCGTCCATTTGCATTATCGTTACGCCGGATTTTTTTTCGCCGTCGATTAAACATTTTTCAATCGGAGCCGCGCCGCGATATTTCGGGAGCAGTGAGGCGTGTACGTTTATGCAGCCGAATTTCGGAATGTCCAAGATTTTTTGCGGCAAAATTTTTCCGTAAGCGATGATGACGATTAAATCCGGGTTGAAGTCGGCAAGCAGTTTTTCGACTTCCGGATTTTTTAATTTATCCGGCTGAAGTACCGGAATATTTTTTTCTTCGGCAAAAATTTTTACCGGCGGCGATTGCAATTTATGCCCGCGTCCTCGCGGTTTGTCCGGTTGAGTGACGACGCAGACGACTTCGGCGGCGTTCGACAAATCGGACAGCGCGGGGACGACAAAATCCGGCGTTCCCATAAAAATTACGCGAAATTTTTTCATTGTTACATCTCCAAATTTTTTTGCCGGCACATTTTATCAAACGGCGAAAAAAATACAACATCGGAAAAAATTTTTCCTCCGACGAAATTATTTTTCCTCCGGCAAGCCGTCATTCTTTGAAACGGTTCCGGCAGTCAACATAAATTTCAAAGCTTCTTCCGGCGGCATATCGACATGGATAACGTCAGATTTTTTTACGAAAAGATTTGTCCCGGAAGTCATGTTCAAACTCCAGGGAACGAAAACGCAAACGTAATCCTCGCCGATTTTTTCGCGCACCGCATCCGGTACTTTGCTCATCAAAAAACCGAGTGCCAGCGACTGATGATAAGGGACAAGCACGACGTGTTGGAAAGCGGAATTTGATTCAAAAATCGCTTTGGAAAATTGTTTTATCGAACTGTAAATAAATTTTATGACCGGAATTTTGCTGAGGATAAATTCGCAGAACCGAATTATTTTTTTCGGCAGATAATGACCGCTCACAATTCCGGTTATCCAAATTGCAAGGACAATTACGACCAAACTGATGCCCGGAAAATAAAACGGCAAATATTTACCGACGTATTTGTCGAAGGCTGTTCCCGTAATTTTCAAAAGCCAATCGACGATAAAAAAAGTTATCGCCGGCGGAACCAGTACGATTAACCCGTTGAGAAATTGCTCCGAAATTTTATCCGTGATACTTTTGTTTTTCTTTTCTTCGTTCAAATTTAACACCGACTTCCGGTTGAATGAGTGAATTTATTATAGCACTGTCGGCATATTTGGCAACAAAAAAAGCCGGCGCAATTTTTTTTTCGCCGGCGATAAATTTTTATTCGTGCCATTCAAATTCTTTGTTGCCGATGTGAACGGTCGTTCCCTCTTTAATTCCGCGCGCTTTCAATTTTGAATCCATGTTTTTCATTCGCCAGATGAATTGGAAACGGCGCAACCCTTCCGCGTTGTCGAAATTTGTCATGGCGACAATTTTTTCCAGATTTTTATTTTTGACGATAAATTCCGCCGCGTCATTCCGTTCAATTATAATCGGGTCGTCTTCCTTGTCCGTGTTGAAAATTTTTACTTCGTCGATCGTTTCCTCAATTTCCGGCGCGGCTTTCAACTCCTCCGTCCG
>CAJOFG010000197.1 GCA_905233965.1 uncultured Selenomonadaceae bacterium | reverse complement strand
GGGTCAAGGAAAACCATTATTCGCATTTTCTGATAATCTTTTAGAAACTGCCATAACAGAGGCATTGCGGCAATTCCAATCAAAGTCATGATTCCCATGTTGCGAACGTGATTTCCGATTCCGTCAAGCTTTACCTCAATTCTTCCGATTCTTGCATCGGATTCTGCGCGAAGGATTGAATTTTCCTCTGCACGCATTCTGTTTTGCTCACGAGTTTCATTTTTAAATTCGCGCAATTCTTGAACGAGAGCTTCAACACTCGCGCTCACCCGGTCAATGCGGGAATTTTGCATATCGATTTGTCTTTGCAGATTCACGTTGATGGTTTCTTGATCGGTCATTTTAATCAACCTCCCTTAATCGAATTTTATCAATCGCAAAATTTGGTGTCAAGGTGAACGCAAAGCATAAAAAAATTTTTTAACGAAAGGAGTTTTGTCTGTGGATATCGGCATGATCGGTCTTGCAGTCATGGGGAGTAACCTCGCGCTGAACATGGCTGATAACGGTTTCAAAGTTGCCTGTTGGAATTACACGCCGGATTTGACGGAAAAATTTTCAAACGAACACCCGCACGAAAACATAAAATGTTTTTACGACCTTAAAGAGTTTGTAAATTCTTTGGACAAGCCGCGAAAAATCATGTTGATGATTATGTCCGGCAGTCCGGTCGATTCCGTGATTGAAAGTCTTGTTCCGCTCCTTGACAAAGGCGATATAATTTCTGACGGCGGCAATTCTTTTTTTGAAGATACCGTTCGCCGTCATGACTTTTTGAAAAGTCGCGGGATAAATTATTTCGGCACGGGAATTTCCGGCGGCGAAAAGGGAGCGCGTTTCGGTCCTTGCATAATGCCCGGCGGCGACAAGTCGGCTTACGAAAATATTCGTCCGATTTACGAAAAAATTTCCGCGAAGTCCGGCGGCGAACCGTGTTGCGCTTACATCGGAGCCGGCGGCGCGGGTCACTACGTCAAAATGGTTCACAACGGCATCGAATACGCCGATATGCAACTCATTGCCGAAACTTATCTTTTGCTGAAAAAAATCGGCGGCTTGAGCAACGCGGAGATTTCCAAAATTTTCGACGAACAGAATCACGGTGACTTGAAAAGTTTCTTAATCGGAATTACCGCAGATATTTTTGCTGAGGACGACGACGAAGCCGGCGGACAACTTGTCGATTACATTGAGGACAGCGCGGGTCAGAAAGGCACCGGACGTTGGACAAGTATTGAGGCATTGAAACTCGGCGTGAATGTTTCCATAATGACTGCCGCCTGCAACGCTCGCGTCATGTCGAATTTAAAAAATTTGCGCCGGGATTTTTCAAAAGATTTTTCCGCGCCGGCTAAAGTTGCGCCGGACAAAAACTTTGTCGAAGATGTTTGCCGGAGTTTGTACGCCGGAAAAATTGCCGCTTACGCGCAAGGTTTTTCACTTTACCGGGCGGCATCCGAAAATTTCAAATGGAATTTGGATTTCGGAAAGATCGCCGCAATTTTCCGGGCGGGTTGCATAATTCAAGCGGATTTCCTCAACAAAATTACCGACGCTTACAAAAAAAATCCCGGTCTTGAAAATCTCATGCAAGACGATTTTTTCCGGGAGAAGATAAAAATAAATTTGCCGAGTCTTCGTCGGACGGTTGCTCTTGCCGTTCAAAACGGAATACCGGTTCCGGCTCTGACAAATGCCGTCGAATATATCGACGCGCTGTCCGGCTCGTTGCTCGGTGCGAATTTAATTCAGGCACAACGCGATTATTTCGGTTCGCACACTTTCAGACGAATCGACAGGGACGGCGTTTTCTGTCACGATTGGAAGGAGCATTATAAAAAATAATTTCAATTCAACCTTCTGCAGAGGAGAAAAATAAAATGCGACACTAAAAAAATTTTTATCGGGGGTGGCTCTATGCCTAAAGCATCAAAACCAAAGTACAGGATATTTGAGCTGGAAAAAGAATTCAGTCAAGACAGCAAAGTTATCATCGCTTTTTTGAAAAAGCGCAAAATTAAAGTCGCCAATCGTTTCAGCGCGGTTGACGAGGATACTTATGCAATTTTAAAAGAGGCCTTTGCGCGCCGCAAACCGCCGGCACCGAAACCGGCAGACAATACCGCAAACAAACCCGGCAACCAAAATTCCGGCAAGAACAAAAGATTTAATTCGGGTGCCGGAAGAAATATTCGCTCGCAAATTTTTGACGACGAACCGAAACCGGAAAA
>CAJOFG010000196.1 GCA_905233965.1 uncultured Selenomonadaceae bacterium | reverse complement strand
ACTCTTTTGGAAAAAAATTTGAAATTCGTTTTGGTTTCCGCCCGTATGCCGGACGCGATTTACTCCGTAACCGATTTGATTGACTTGCCGCGAATCCCGGTTATCAGTTACAGCGGCGCACTCGTTTTGACGGAGGACGGAAAAATTTTGTACGACAGAAGAATTTCGCCGGAGAGTACAAAAAAAGTTTTGGAAGAAATTGACAAACGCTGGACGAATATCACGGTGAGTTATTACGCAGAAAAAAAATGTTTCGTCCGGGCGATTGATGAAAATGTCGAATACGAAATGAACACGACGAAAACCGGCGCGGAAGTTGTCAACTTCGACGAACTGATTGGAAAAAATATTTTGCCGAACAAAATTTTTGTCGTCGCCATTCCTCCGGTTTGTGAACGAGTAAATCGGGAGCTTGAAAAAATTTTCCCGAATTTAAACGTCGTCCGCTCCTCCGCTTACCAACTCGAAATTATGGACAAGGGCGTATCGAAAGCCGACGGGATAAAAGTTTTGCTCGAACATTACGGATTCAAACCGGAAGAAGCGATCGCGTTCGGCGACAACTACAACGACGTTGAAATGTTGCAATTCATTCCGCAAAGTGTCGCGATGGGAAATGCTCCGGACGACATTAAAAAAGTTGCGCACGCCGTAACCGACACGAACGAAGAAAGCGGAATTTACACTTACCTTGTCAAAGCCGGAGTTATCGAGCCGTAAAAAAATTTTTTTACCCGACGAACAGAATATTATTTTTGCCCGCGAAAAAAATATAAAAACCGGATTCCGGGCAACAAAAAGACCGTCACGAAAAAAATTTCGCGGCGGTCTTTTTTACAGCGGTTTAAAAGTTTTTATTTATCGCGTTTCACATTATCACCGTAAATCGTTTTGAAGTCGTTCTTCATGGAAATTGTCAGCCAGTTGTTGTCGGTTGCAAGTTTCGCACATTTTTCGGCCTTCTTCAAATTTCCGAACTCGCGCTCCGTATCGTCGCAGATAACCATGAACGCCAACGCTTTGTGTTTGTTGCCGTTTATCGCGTAATTCAACATACTTGCATCACTGCCGCTGTTGCCGAACGCCAAAACCGGTTGCTTGCCTATTTCACGCGCGATTAAAGAAACTTTGTTCATTTGCAAATTTTTCTGAACGAATTCGCCGCGAACCAAATTATCTCCCTTGCGGTAAGTGTAATCCAAGCCGTCTTTGTCGCCCTGTTTCGCCGCACGCATATCAATATCCGTGCCGATGACGTTGTCGGATTTTATTTTCAACAAATCGCCGCCGACAATTCTCAAAAGTTGTCTGTCGGTTCCGGAAACGAGCCACACCGAAAAATCATTCGCCTGCAAATATTTTACAATTTCAACCATCGGCAGGTAAAAAGATTCGCCGCGTTTCAAATTCGTCAAACCGTCTGCCGGCGTTTCCATAAATTTTTTGAGATAACTTTCGTATTCCGCGTTCGTCATGCCGGAGAAAACGGATTCTTGAGAAATTGCTTCCTGTTTCATCACGTCATGCGGGAAAGAAAGTAACCGGTTGTCGGCGATAATTGCCGCCTCGACAATTTTTGCGTGCTCTCTGTCCTCCGGCGAAGGTGTATAACCGGTGTCATAAAGCGCACGGTCAAGATAAAGCATCCACTCGAAGTAGGAAGGAGTTGTTTCCGCAATTAAAGTTCCGTCCACATCGAACACGGCGACTCTGTCCTCAACCGGAATAAAATTTTTGCTCTTTTTGTTCGTCACGTCTTTGACGTACTCAACCAATTTTTGTTTCGTTTCGGAATTTTGCGTCCAGTATTTGAAATTCCCGGACTTGGAAACGGTGATCGCGGCAATTTCATCACGAGTCGCCGCCTGACTTTCGAAAGAAACTCCGAACGCGATCATTCCCGCCAAAATTCCCGTCAAAATTTTTTTTGCTTTCATACTTTCCCCCGATTTTCAATGTACAAGTTCGTTGATGGCGATGGAAAATTGATCCGCGCAACTCGTACCGCGCGCTCCGCAGGGATTACCGCGAAGAAGTTCGGCAATTTTTTTTGCGTCCCGACCTTCGACAAGGCGGGAGATCGCAACGAGATTTCCCGGACAACCGCCGGTAAATTTCACGTTGTGCAGTGTTCCGTCGTCCGCAACGTCAAAATTGATTTGCTTGGAGCAAACGCGCTCCGGTTCGTAAGAATAACTTTTCACTTTAAAGACCTCCAAAAAAATAATCGCTTTATGATAACGCAACAAATTTTTTTTTGCAAATTTACCGGTTCGCCTACG
>CAJOFG010000195.1 GCA_905233965.1 uncultured Selenomonadaceae bacterium | reverse complement strand
TTCGACAAATTTCAATAAAAAAATTTGCGTAAATATTTTTTTGTTATCGATTAAAGATTTTTTCATCATTCAAACCAACTTTCATTACAAAAAATTTTTAAAAACTTGCCAACAAGATAAATTTCAGCTATGATATTTTGACTTTGAGAAAATTTTTTTATTTTATTAAGAAATTTATAATTTTTCTGTTGTATAATCCCATCTTGTCAGCGAAAGTCAGCCCGTGGAATTATCGCGAATGTCCGGCGTTTTGATATTTCTTCGGTCAATGACAAATTTTTTCACCTCTTCAGATATTCGCAACATTTTACAAAAAATTTCCGATTAAATCAACGCAAAGAAAAGGAAGTCGAATTTTTTTTATTCCCGGAGCAAATTTCAAAAAAATTTTCCGGGATTCGTCAAACTTGACGCTGTGAATTATTGCCGGTAAAATTGCCCGGACAGTAAAGGAGCGTGTGAAATGTCTTTTAAATTGTTTGTCAGCGACATTGACGGGACGATACTTCCGGCCGGAAAAGAAATGCCGGAAAAAAATATCGAAGCGATTCATAAAATGGTGAACGCCGGAATTGTTTTCACACTCGCAACCGGCAGAATGTATTCGGCGACTTTGCCGATTGCGCGTCAACTCGGATTGAACGTGCCGATAATCGTTTACAACGGCGCGGCGATAAAAACCGTCGAAGGCGAAATTATTCACGCGGAATATTTGGAGCCGGGACTCGTCACGGAGATTATAAAATTTTTCCGGGAAAAAAATTATTATCTGCAAACTTATGCCGATGATATTCTGCGCTACCCGTTCAAAGGCAAATATTCCGACCTTTACGAAAAGGCTTTGAAAATTTCCGGCGTAAATTCCGGCTGGGACGGCTTGCTTGAACAAACGGAAAATGTTTGCAAACTTTTGAGCATTACCGACAATATCGACGAAACAAACAAAATTATTGCCGAAGTCAAAGCGGAGTTCGGCGACAAAGTCGATTCGTTCAAATCGGCGGATCAATTCGTCGAAATAGTTGCGCCCGGAGTTTCAAAAGCGTCCGCGTTGAAAGTTTTGGCGAAAAAGTTCGGCGCGGAAATTTCGGAAACGGTTGCGATAGGCGATTCGGAAAACGATATTCCGATGATTAAAGCGGCGGGTCTCGGAATTGCAATGGGCAACGCGACCGACGACGTTAAAGCCGCCTGCGATGTCGTAACCGGTCTTTGCGAAGAAAACGGTTTCGCCGACGCGGTTTACAAATACGTTCTTCAGTCGGAGAAAAAATAATGCGTAACAATATTTCTCCGACGGTTGAAGGCGGATTGCTCGTCGCTATTTCCGTTTTGCTCGGGCTTGCGGCGGTATATCTCCCGATTATAGGGATTGTCGCGGAATTTTTTTGCGCCGTCCCGATAACGATTGTTACCGTTCGTCACGGAATGAGAAACGGATTTATGGCTCTGTCGATTTCGTATATCCTGCTCTCAATTTTTACCGGCGTCGTCACGGCATTGACGATTTCGTTAAGTTTCGGAGTCGGCGGTTTTGTTCTGGGCTGTTGTTTCGTGAAAAATTTCGGCGCGGTAAAATCTTTCACGGCAACCTTCGCCGCGTCTTTCGTCGCGCAAATTTTGTCCGTCGGATTTTTTATGTTCGTCATGGGAATTGACATTGCCGAAGATGAAATGTCGATGCTTCGCGACTCTTTCAACGAGTCTTTCGCGATGTACGAGTCAATGGGCGTGGACAAGGCGACAATCGACGAGGCGAAAAGACAAGTCGAGCCGGCTCTGGAGCTTGTAAAATTTTTGATACCGACGATTTTACTTTTGACTTCGTTGGTCGCTACGGCAATTTGTTACTACACGACGAAATTGATTTTCAAAAAAATCCGTCTGCCCTTCCCGGACTCCATGCCGCCTTTCAACGAGTGGCGATTCCCGGTTTTTTTCCTCTACCTTGCGGCGTTTTCGTTCATCGGACTTTATTGGGGCGGCACGCGACATTTGGATTTGCTTTACACCGTGTCGATAAATTCTTTGGTGTTTGCGATGGGCGCGGGTTTGATTCAGGGATTTTCTCTCCTGTCTGGCCATATTCGTTAGTCCCCATGTGCCAGAGCTTGCTGCCCGGACAGCGCATCAGCACTTTGTCCGCGATGCTGAGCCCCTCCGGGTCATAGTCACCGGAGTAATATGCATAAATGTCATAATAGCCATAGTCAAGACCTGTGAGGTTTACGTATGCCTTTCCGTTTTCCAAATCGGCAGAGCCGTAGACTTTATCGTCAAGCTCGATAATGAGTTTTCCTTCTGCGTCTTCAGG
>CAJOFG010000194.1:2353-3415 GCA_905233965.1 uncultured Selenomonadaceae bacterium | reverse complement strand
CCGCGCGATGCCGACAGACAGGAATTTTGTTTGCCGAAAGTTGCCGACTTGAAAAATTTGAATCGCCCCGACCGGTTGAAAAAAATTTCCGACGCGCCGACCGGCTCCCTGCTTTTTAAACCCGGTCACGTCATGCTGTATTTGGGGCAAAATTCCGGCAAGCCGATTATCATTCACGCCGCGTCGATTAAAATTCCCGGCACCGATGAAAGGTTGCACAAAGTCACGGTAACCGAATTGAATTATCCCGGCGCGAAAATGCCGACGATTGACGCGCTCACCGGAATTGTGTTTGTAAAATCATGAGTAAAAAAATTTTTTATCCGATAAATTTGGACGTGGAAAATAAAAAATGTATCGTCGTCGGCGGCGGCAAAGTCGCGCTGAGAAAAATTTCCGACCTCGTAAAAGCCGGCGCGAACGTCGAAGTAATTTCGCCGGAAGTCTGCGCGGAAATTTCCGAACTTGTCGAAACCGGGAAAATAAATTTGGTGCGCGAAAAATATTCTCCGGAAAAAATTTCCGGCGGCTTAATTTTAATCGCGGCGACGGACAACCCGGAAGTCAATCGGCAAATCGCGGAGGACGGGCGACGGAAAAAATTTTTGGTAAACGTCGTCAACGGAGCGGAGAGCGATTTTTTTGTCCCGTCGAAAATTTTGCGCGAAGATTTTCAGCTGACGATTTCAACCGGCGGAAATTCTCCGGCTTTTTCGCGATTTGTCCGGCTTATGCTCGAAAAAGAATTTGATTCAAATTTCGGAGAGTGCCTGAAAATAATTTCGCGGTACCGGGAAAAACTCAAAAAAAAATTCCCCGACACGGAGGAACGAAAAAATTTTTGGCGCGAATTTTTAACGCCGGAAATTTGGCAATTCATCAAAGCCGGCGATTTCAAAAAGTTGGAAGAACTTTTGCAGGCAGTCGTTTGAACCTCTCCCGGCTGAAGCCGGAAGATTCATGAAAAGGTTGACGGTCAAAACCGCCCTTATTCTCAAAGGCTTGTCCAAAAAGCCCTCACACGGTCACCTCCGAAGAGCCTTCCGCTTACTTTTAACTTCC
>CAJOFG010000194.1:0-2347 GCA_905233965.1 uncultured Selenomonadaceae bacterium | reverse complement strand
ATACAATACTGCAGCCTTGCGAGGGAGTACCGCCTCAAAAACGGTTCAAAGACCGTTGGTCAAAATACACTTTTTTAACGTGGTAGTCCTCCACGATGCGATTCTTAACCGGCAACCGCCGACTGACTGAATTTTAACTGTTATCGGTACCAATGTCAATATTTGTGCCTTATATCACCCGATTGAAATCGGGAGTTTTACGGCATATTTTAAATAAAAAATTTCGTGATAAAATAAAAAAACTCCCGGCGTGTTGCAACCGAAAGTTTTTTCAAAAAAATATTTACGACGTTCCGGAAAAATTATTTTACCGGTACGCAATGTTTGTCGTTTATGTCCGAAACTTTTTTCACGCGGCGACGATATTTTTCAGCAGTCAAAGCGTCGGTACTCATCCAAGTTTTTACAATCTCCATCGCTATTGCCTCACCGATAATTTTTCCGCCGATACAAAGAACATTCGAGTCGGTGTGTTCGCGGGAAAGTTGTGCGCAGAACGGGTCTTGACAGACAGCCGCATAAATTCCGTAAATTTTGTTCGCGATGAGTGCGCTGCCGTAACCCACTCCGTCAACAAAAATTCCGCGCTCACATTCGCCTTTCGCGACGGCAAGAGCGGCGGGATAAACGAAGTCGGAAAGGTCGCAACCTTCTTCGTCATATGTTCCGAAATCTTTGACTTCGTGTCCCTGCGATTCGAGATATTTTTTAATCTCATTTTTCAAACGGGTTCCGGCGTGATCGTTTGCCATTGCAATTTTCATTAAAATAACCTCCCGAAGGTTGACAGATTTTAAATTTCATATTTTAATGTATTCCATACGAAAAAAATTTTTCCTTTAGAAAAAAATCACGGAGGTCAAGATATGAAAAAAATTTTGGCATTGATGACGGCAATTTTTTTTACTGTCGCTTTCGTCGGTTGTGCATTTGCCGCCGGTGAAAAAGTCAAGTTTGACAAAAAAATTCTCAAGCAAACGGAATTGGTTGCGTCCGGAGAAATTTTTTCTCCCGGTACCGTCATGAAAATAAATCCCGGCGAAATTACAATTTTCGGCGACCCGGAAATTTCACAAGAAGATATGGTAAAATATATCAAGAAGAGAAATCCGAATCCGAAAATAAATTGCACGGTTGAAGAATTGGTCGGCTACTATTACGCGGAAGGCAAGCGCGAAGGAATCCGTCCTGACATCGCGATTTGTCAGGCGATTAAAGAGACCGGCACTTGGAATTACGGCGGCGACGTTTCGCCCGCCCAAAACAATTATTGCGGACTCGGCGCAATCGGAAACAAAGTTGCCGGCGCAGTTTTTGCCACACCGGAAATCGGAGCGCGCGCTCACATTCAGCATTTGCTCGCTTACACTTCAAAGAGAAGACCGCGCACGGAAATTGTCGATCCCCGTTACGAATTGATAGCGACCGCTCGTTCTCAAATTTTCGGAAAAGTTTTGACGTGGACGGGCTTAAACGGAGTATGGGCAGTTCCCGGTCACCATTACGGCGAAGACATCATAAATCTTTGGCAACAAGCCGGCGGTTACAACAAAACAAAAATTCGCGGCGAAAATATCGAAGAAACTTTTTCCGACCCGTCCGCAAGAGCTGAGGCGTACGGAAATCGCGGCTTGAGTTATTACAACGACGGAGAATATAAAATCGCGCTGGAAAATTTTGAAACCGCGTTGAAGTACGATTCAAATTTCCCGGACATAATTTTCAATCTCGCGATGACTCAAGAGAAGTTGAAAAAATTCGACGACGCGCTTAAAAGTTACGACAAATTTATCGAACTCGTTCCGGACGACGAAAAAGGTTATTACAATCGCGGACGTTTGGAAACGGAAATGAAAAAGTATACCGCCGCGATAAAAGATTTTCAAAGTGCTTTAAAGATTGAAGACAGACTGGCAGACGCGCAAAACAATATCGCCGTCACTTATTTCCGCATGAAAAAATATAACGAGGCTTGGGACGCAATGCAAAAAGCCGCAGAAATCAACACGACGAACAAAACGATAAACGAGAACAAAGCAAGATTTGAAGCTTGCATCAAGAAGAAAAAATAATTCGAGGAAAAAATTTTTTAAATGACGATTTACCTTTTGCTTAAAATTTTTGTCGGCTCCTCTCAACCGAAAATCGGGGGGAGGGCAGTGACATGGTAGCAGATATTGAAAATGCGCCGCACATATCGGACAATCGTCGATTGTATTATTCTTGCTCTCCCGATATACCTCCTCAATGTTTTGTCACGCTCGGTTCATGCACTTACATTGTCGGCGGCAAGCTGAATATTTTTGACAGTTACAACGGTCATCTGCTTGTCGGAAAATTTTCTTCG
>CAJOFG010000193.1 GCA_905233965.1 uncultured Selenomonadaceae bacterium | reverse complement strand
TATCGGAAGTTGAATCGCAACTGCGTTGGTGTGAAGTCTGTCGCGCATCATCTGGACGACGTGATAAAAATCCGCGCCGGTGATGTCCATTTTGTTGACGTAAGCCATTCGCGGCACATGATAACGCTCCGCCTGCCGCCAAACCGTTTCGGTCTGCGGTTCAACTCCTCCGCGTGCGGTCAGGATTGCAAGTGCGCCGTCCAAAACTCTCAACGAGCGTTCGACTTCAACGGTAAAGTCAACGTGTCCGGGTGTGTCGATAATGTTTATGCGATGATTTTTCCAGTGACAGGTGGTCGCGGCGGAAGTGATTGTGATACCGCGTTCCTGTTCCTGAACCATCCAGTCCATCGTCGCCGCTCCGTCGTGAACTTCGCCGATTTTATGATTTATTCCCGTGTAGAAAAGTATGCGCTCTGTTGTCGTCGTTTTGCCGGCGTCAATGTGCGCCATAATTCCTATGTTGCGAGTTTTTTCAAGTGAAAATTCTCTTGCCACTTTTTAAAAACCCTTTCTTCGTTCAAAACGTAAAGATTTAAAAATTACGAATTGAAATTTTTTTACCAACGATAATGTGCAAAAGCTTTGTTTGCCTCTGCCATTTTGTGAGTATCCTCTTTTTTCTTGATTGACGCGCCGGTATTGTTTGCCGCGTCCATGAGCTCTGCCGAAAGTCTTGCGTCCATTGTTTTTTCGCTGCGAAGTCTTGCGTAATTCACAAGCCAGCGAATTCCCAAAGTCTGCCGTCTTTCCGGACGAACTTCCACCGGGACTTGGTAGTTTGCACCGCCGACACGACGCGCGCGAACTTCCAGCACCGGCATTACATTTTTCAGTGCCGTTTCAAAAATTTCCAACGGATCTTTTCCGGTTTTTTCCTTTATGGTTTCAAATGCATCGTAGACAACGCGCTGAGCGACACTTTTTTTGCCGGACAGCATGACTTTGTTGATGAATTTTGTAACCGTCTTGGAGTGATAAACCGGATCCGGCAGAACGTCTCTTTTCGGCACGGAACCTTTTCTGGGCATTTCTGCTGTTCCTCCCTCTTTCAATGTATCCCGGATTTAATTTTAATTTCCGGATTTGATTTTTTTACATTGAACAAATTATTTTTTCTTCGCTTTGGCTTTCTTCGCACCGTACTTCGAACGGGCTTGATTTCTGTCCTGAACTCCGGCGGTATCGAGAGAGCCGCGAATGATATGATAGCGGACACCCGGCAGGTCTTTTACACGTCCTCCTCTGATAAGGACGACGCTGTGCTCCTGCAAATTATGACCTATGCCCGGAATGTATGCGGTGACCTCAATGCTGTTAGTCAGACGAACACGAGCAACTTTGCGAAGAGCCGAATTCGGTTTTTTCGGAGTGGTCGTATAAACACGAGTGCAAACGCCGCGTTTTTGCGGACATTCCTTCAGAGCCGGAGCGGTTGATTTTTCTTCAACGCTTTGACGACCTTTTCTCACTAACTGATTTATGGTTGGCATACATTCACCTCCTTTCAATTTTTCAAACGCTGTTTCCAAAACGGTTGCCATATTAACACCCGGAAAATTTAATGTCAACACTTATTTATTCTCAGTTTTCATTATCAAAAATTCCCGGTGTAAAAAAATAAAAAATTCTTCGCCGAAAAAAATTTTCTCGGACAAAAATTTTGTTGACCGGTATTTTTTTCCGGATTATAATTCAGGCAACAAAAAGATCAAAGAGCGGGTCGGCTTTGCGCGTCGGTCTCCTCTTCACCGTAAAGGGTAAACCGAATAATAAAAAGCCCCGCCGAACGCGGGGCGGTACCCGGAACGACAGTCGATAAGCACAGATTAAATAACGTTAAACGCCGTCGGAGTTTACCGGACTCGGGCGGCTTTGCTTGTTAATGAGTGTTTACAAAGTCGAACATACGCCTTAAAAACTTTTGAGGAGGTTTGCAAAATGATTATCGGGGTTGCAAAGGAAATCAAGAATAACGAAAATCGTGTCGGACTTACTCCGGCCGGGACGGAAGCTCTCGTAAAAGCCGGGCATAAAGTTTTGATTGAGAAGGACGGAGGACTCGGCAGCGGTTTCACGGACGAAAATTATAAAGCGGTCGGCGCGGAAATTGTTTCGGACAAAAAATTTCTCTTCGACGAATCCGAAATGATTATCAAGGTTAAAGAACCTTTGCCGGAGGAATACGATGAAGGACAAATTCTTTTTACCTATCTTCATCTCGCGCCGGAGCCGGAATTGACCGCCGCACTCCTTCGCGACAAAGTTGTCGGCATCGCTTATGAAACCGTTACCGGGCGTGACGGAAAAAGTTTGCCGCTCCTCGCTCCCATGAGTGAAATTGCCGGGAGAATGTCAATTCAAATCGGCGCACACTTTTTGGAAAGTCGTTACGGCGGGCGCGGAGTTTTGCTCGGCGGCGTTACCGGTGTCGCTCCCGGACAAGTCGTCATAGTCGGCGGCGGAATTGTCGGAACGAACGCCGCGAAAATGGCCGTCGGCAGTTACGATTATAGATTTGTCGATTGACAGACTTCGTTACCTCGACGATATTTTCGGCGGGCGCGTCGTAACCGTTTCGTCGAACAGTTACAACATCGCCAAGTGGGCAAAGCAAGCCGATTTACTCGTCGGCGCGGTCTTGATTCCCGGTGCGAAAACTCCCAAGCTTGTTACCGAAGATATGGTTAAAGAAATGAAAAAAGGTTCTGTTATAGTCGACGTCGCCATAGATCAGGGCGGATCGGTCGAAACTTCCGACCATGTTACGACTCATGACAATCCGACTTTTGAAAAATACGGCGTTATTCATTACTCTGTCGCGAACATTCCCGGAGCGGTCGCCCGGACTTCCACGCTCGCGCTGACAAATTCGACTTTGCCCTACGCTTTGAGGTTGGCGAACAAAGGTTACAAAATTGCTTGCGCGGAAGATGCCGGACTTGCAAAAGGTTTGAACACAATCGAAGGGAAATTGACGAACAAACCGGTTGCCGACGCTCTCGGTTTGGAGTACGTCGATTATAAAAATTTCATCGAATAGACAAATTCGGAAACTAAAAATTGAAATTAAATATAGCACAAATCAG
>CAJOFG010000192.1 GCA_905233965.1 uncultured Selenomonadaceae bacterium | reverse complement strand
CGAAATGCCGCGAGCCATAAGATAAAAAATTGCTTCTTCAGAAATGCGTCCGATTTTTGCTTCATGCCCGATGTCCGCTTCGTCGCCTTCAATATCCATGACGGGCAAAGTGTCGGAGCGAGATTGATCGTCAAGCATAAGCGATTCACAGTTGACGGAGCATTTTGCGAAGGGAGCATTTTTGGTAACTTTTACGGCTGAACGATAAGTCGCCGCGCCGCCCGATTTGGAAATTGTCCGCGTGTTGATGTTCGCGGAAGTTTTCGGAGCGGCATGAATCACCATCGCGCCGGTGTCCAAATTTTGTCCGCGCCCGGCAAAAGTAACACCGGTAAATTCCGCACGCGCTCCTTCGCCGTGAAGTACACTGCACGGATACAACATGGAAACGTGAGAACCGAATGAACCGCTCACCCATTCAATCAATCCGTTTTTTTCGACAAGCGCACGTTTTGTATTTAAATTCATCATGTTGCGCGACCAATTTTCAATCGTCGAATAACGGAGCCGCGCTCCTTCCTTCACGAAAAGTTCGACGCAACCGGCGTGTAAATTCGTCACGTTATATTTCGGCGCACTGCAACCTTCGATGAAATGCAAACTCGCTCCGGGTTCGACGATAATTAAAGTGTGTTCAAATTGTCCGGCACCTGCTGCGTTCAACCGGAAATATGATTGCAAAGGAATTTTCACTTCAACGCCGGCCGGAACGTAAACGAAACTGCCGCCCGACCAAACCGCTCCGTGAAGTGCGGCAAACTTGTGATCTTTCGGCGGGACGAGCGTCATAAAATATTCGCGGACAATATCTTCGTGTTCGACAAGCGCGGTTTCCATATCGGTGTAAACAACTCCGATGTCGGTCAGATCTTTTTGAATGTTGTGATAGACGACTTCCGAATCGTATTGCGCGCCGACGCCGGCAAGAGATTTTTTTTCCGCGTCCGGTATTCCCAATCTGTCGAAAGTATTTTTGATGTCGTCCGGCACTTCCGACCAGTCGGAAACTTGTTTCGCGTTCGGCTTGACGTAGGTTATAATTTCGTCCATGTTCCCCACGTCGGCAAATTTATTTTTTTGTAAATTTCCAGCGACTTCAAACGAAATTCAAGCATCCACTCCGGATCTTTTTTTCGCGCGGAAATGTCGCGAATAATTTCTTCCGTCAGTCCGGCATCGGATTTGTAAATCGACTCGTCCCTGTCGCGAATGTCGTACAAAGCCCGCTCAATATCTTCAACGTAAGTTTTTTTTCTCAAAAAATTTTCTCTCCCAAAAATTTATTTTATTTCGTACTGAGTGATTGACAAATTTTTTCGCAAGTTCAAATTTATTTCCTGCCCGTCCTCCGTGACGACAATCGGCATGGCGGAAAAATCTTGCGGGTAAAAAATTACTCTGCCTTTCCTGCCGTCGCTCAAAGTCACCGACGAACCGATTAAGCTGTCTTTAATTCTCGTCAGGAGCGGAACACAAACGCCGGGATCGAACGAATAATAAATTTCACGGATAAAATAATTCACCGCATCGAACGGAGTTTTTTTAACGTCGCCTTCGCGCTCTGAAGTCCAATGTTCGTAAGCGTCGGCAACCGCGACAATCCGGGAGAACAGATGAATTTTTTCTCCCGCCAAACCGTTGGGAAAACCTTCGCCGTTCATCGTTTCGTGATGTTGCAACGCGACCGTCGGTATCGGCTCGTCAAAATTCGCGTCCCGCAAAGTTTCAAAACCTTTTTGGCAATGCGTCCGGTAAATATTTTTTTCTTCGTCGGAAAAATCTTTCGGGTTCTTCGATAAAATTTCTTCCGGCATTTCGCGCTTACCCACGTCGTGCAAAAATGCGGCGGTGACAATCGTCCGAATTTCTTCCCAATCCAATTTCATCCACTTCGCCAAGGTGCCGGCGATAATCGAAACTCTTTCCGAATGAAGTTCCAAAGTTTTGTTCATATGTCCGAGATTGAAAAGATAATTTATCGACGCATGATTTCCGGCAAGCGGCAAAATTTGCGCGGCAAGTTTTGTAACTGTCTCTTCGGATTTTTTTCCAACTTTGAGTTCGGCAAAAATTTGTCCGGCAAGTTTTGAAATTGTGTTGAAGTCGTGGGAGAACGCCGCATCTTTTTTATCGACCGCCTCCGCCTGCTGAAAATTTTTGCTCAGGTCAAATTGATCTTTTATGTAAATGAAAGGAACGTCCAAACTTTGCAAACGTCTTATTCCGGTTTCCGTCAAAGCCGTATTTTCCGAAAGGACAATCACGAAATTTGAATCGACGACGGTTCGCGCAAGAATCATTCCCTCTTTGAGTTTTTCCAGTGACACGGCTTTCAATTTCAAAACCTCCATTCAAACTTGCAAAGAAATTCTCGATAAAGTATAATGCAAATGCCGAAAAAAAACAATCAACCAAAAAAGGAGAATCTGAAATGAAAAAAATTTTTCTTGCGGCGATGTTGCTCGTCACCATGTTGCTCACCGGTTGCGGCGGCGATACCCCGAAAGACTCCGGTGCGGAGAAAACAACCGACGGGAAAAAAATTGTCATAGGTCTTGACGACGAATATCCGCCGATGGGATTCAAAGACGATAAAAACGAAATTATCGGGTTTGATGTCGATTTGGCAAAAGAAGCGGCAAAACGTCTCGGTCGCGAAGTCGAATTTAAAGCCATCGACTGGAACAGCAAAGAAGCCGAATTGAAATCCGGACGCATTGACGTTCTCTGGAACGGTTTGGACATTACCGAAGAGCGCAAAAAAAATATGCTCTTCAGCAAACCCTACATGGATAACAAGCAAATCGTATTCGTTCGCAAAGGCGAAGATCCCGGCATAAAAGCCGAAACGGATTTGGCAGGCAAAGCCGTCGGTACTCAAGCCGGCTCGACTGCCGAAGATTATATCGCCGGCAAAGAGGAGTTCAAAAACAGTTTCAAAGAATTTAAAACTTACGGCGACTACATCAGCGCGTTCATGGATTTGGAAAACGGCAGACTTGATGCAATCGTTTGCGATGAAATAGTCGGACGTTACTATATGTCGAAACACCCGGAAAAAATTGACGCGCTCGACGTTACCGTCGGACCGGGAACCGAATTCGGAATTGCTTTCGCGAAAGAAAATACCGAACTTCGCGACGAAGTACAAAAAGCATTTGACGAAATAATTGCCGACGGAACCGCCGAAAGAATTTCCAATGAGTGGTTCGGCAAAGATTTGCTCAAACACTGAGATTAAAAACAATTTTTTTTCGTTAAAAAAATTCGGCAAAACAAATTTTCAGTCGCAACCCGCCGAATTTTTTTTTCGTGATTTTTTCGGGAGGAATTTTAAAAATTGAAGTTGGCGATTTGCGGTCGTTTGAGTTTGGCTAAAGAGATAAAATCCGGTTTTCAAAATGCCGGTATCGAATGTAATTATTTCGTCACTTTTTTCGGGAATACTGACA
>CAJOFG010000191.1 GCA_905233965.1 uncultured Selenomonadaceae bacterium | reverse complement strand
GGGGCGATTTCCGCCCGGTGCTCGTCCGTCAAATCCGTATCATATTTTTTTCTCATAGCTGTTAGATTGTATCATTATTTATTTGTGAACACAAGTTCTTAAAAATTTTTTGTAACATATGTTTGACAATCTTACAGCTGTTGTCGAGATTTTTTTTTCGCACTTATCGACGTTAAAGAATATTGGTGATATAATAACCGAAATTTTTTTTGAAAGGAGTCTGAGTTTTGCAGAGACAAAAAACTTTAAAAAGTTCCGTCGAAATTTCCGGCAAAGGTCTTCACTCCGGCAAAGATGTTCAAATGTCTATAAAGCCCGGCGAAGAAAATTCCGGCATAATTTTTGTGCGAACGGATTTGCCGGAGCGTCCGAAAATCCGGGCAACGGCAAACAATGTCACGGCAACTTTGAGGGCGACGACTCTGGAAGAATCCGGCGTGAAAGTTTTTACCGTCGAACATTTGATGAGTGCGTTGAACGTCTGCGGCATCGATAATTGCGAAATAGAATTGAATGCGGAAGAGCCGCCGGTTTTGAACGGCAATTCCGAAGATTTTTTTTGCGCAATAAAATCTGCCGGAGCAGTCGAACAGCAAGCCGAACGAAAAATAATTCGCGTCGAAAAAATTTATCGCGTCGATTCGGAAAGCGACAACCGTTTCATTCTCGCCCTGCCTTATGACGGTTTCAGAATCAGTTTCACTTCCGTCAATCCTCACCCCGTCATCGGAATTCAGTATCGGGATTTCGAAATTACCGAAGAAATTTATCGAAAAGAAATTGCACCCGCCAGAACCATTGCCTACGAAAAGGAAATTCAGGCACTTTACGATATGGGAATGGGCTTGGGCGGCAACGAAAAAAATGTCATCATCTACAATGACGCGGGCTGGCTCAACAAACTCAACTACCCGGACGAATTGGTTCGTCACAAAATTTTGGACGTTATCGGAGATTTGCGGCTCGTCGGTTTTTTGAAATGCCACATAATCGCGGCGGCATCCGGTCACGCGCTGAATACTCAACTTGCAAAAAAAATTTACGCCGATTTTAACTGAGAACGTAATTTGAAAAGGAGAGATATAAATGGTATTGGAAATAGAAGAAATTATGAAAATACTTCCTCACCGTCCGCCCATGCTCCTCGTGGACAGAATTTTGGAAATTGATCCGTTCAAGTCGGCAACCGGGTTGAAAAATATCACCATGAACGAGCCGCAATTCGTCGGACACTTTCCCGGTCACCCGATAATGCCCGGAGTTTTGCAACTTGAGGCTATGGCGCAAGTCGGCGGAGTAGCGATGCTTTACCCGGAAGAACATCGCGGAAAAATTGCGCTCTTCGGCGGCATGGACAACATCAGATTTAAAAAGCCCGTCGTTCCCGGCGATACCTTAATCACCAAAGCCGAAATTGTAAAAGTTCGCGGTGATTTCGGCGTACTTCATGCAGACGGTTACGTTGACGACAAACTTGTTTCTTCCGCAGATTTCAAATTCGCGCTGAAACACGGCGATTCGATTTTCGTTTGAAGTACGGTAAAATTTTCCGGGAAGAATTGCCCGGTACCCGAACAGGAGATGGGTAAAATGGGAGAATCAAATATTCATGCCACTGCGGTAATTTCTCCGACTGCAAAAATCGGAAACAATGTTACGATAGGACCCGGTGCGGTTATCGGTGACGAAGTGGAAATAGGCGACGGCTCGATTATCGGACCGAATGCCGTTATCGCAAAGTGGACGACGATAGGGAAAGAATGCAGAATTTTTCAATTTGCATCCGTCGGCGAAATGCCGCAGGATTTAAAATTCAAAGGCGAAAAAAGTTACACGTTCATCGGTGACAGAACCGTTATCCGTGAAGGCGCGACAATTCATCGGGCGACCGGCGAAGGGAACGAAACGCGAATCGGGACGGATTGTCTGCTTATGGCTTACATTCACGTTGCGCACAACTGCGTTTTCGGCAACCACGTCATCATGTCGAATCTTGCCGGCTGCGCGGGTCATGCCGTCGTTGAGGACAGAGTCGTTATCGGAGGAATGGCGGGCGTTCATCAGTTCGTTAAAATCGGACGAAATGCAATGGTCGGCGGAATGAGCAAACTTGTTCAGGATGTTGTGCCTTACACGATTGTTGACGGACACCCGGCGAAAGTCGTCGGCTTGAACAACGTCGGAATTTCCCGCGCCGGTATTCCTCTCGAATCGCGCCGGCTGATTAAAAAAGCTTACAAAATTTTGTATCGTTCCGGCTTGAGTTTGGCTGAG
Organism: uncultured Selenomonadaceae bacterium; assembly: GCA_905233965.1. Lineage (GTDB taxonomy): Bacteria > Bacillota > Negativicutes > Selenomonadales > Selenomonadaceae > Quinella. The sequence continues at coordinate 133 of CAJOFG010000191.1, read as the reverse complement.
GCGATCGCCGTTATCGAACAGGAAGTCGATTCCTGCGAAGAGGTCGAACACTTTTTGAGATTTCTCCGCAATGCGGAGCGCGGAATTTGTCGCGAAAGACGCGACACGGAAAATTTTACTCCGGCTTGAAAAA
>CAJOFG010000190.1 GCA_905233965.1 uncultured Selenomonadaceae bacterium | reverse complement strand
CGTTCATGGGTTTTGTTTCCATGTTAATCGGTGTCATTCTCGGTACGGGTATCGGCGACGTTATCGCGAATTTACTTTCGCCGCTCGCCGGAAATATTGTGGGTCTCGTGATTTTGTCCTGTATCTGTTCGTTCCCGTTCCTCTCTCCGTTTCTCGGACCGGGCGCGGTTATCGCTCAGGTTATCGGCGTTTTGATCGGCGTCGAAATCGGACAGGGACATATTCCTCCGCACCTCGCATTGCCGGCACTCTTCGCGATTAACGCTCAATGTGCTTGCGACTTCGTGCCTGTCGGTCTCGGTCTTGCGGAAGCCGAATCGGAAACTGTCGAAGTCGGCGTTCCCTCCGTTTTGTATTCGCGCTTTATAACAGGTCCGATGTCGGTTGTTCTCGCATGGCTTGCAAGTTTCGGATTGTATGAAGGCTGATAAAAAAAATTCCGGCGCGGTTACAGAAATTCGATTTGCGAAAAAATAAATCGCGTCAACCGGATGCAACGTCACGTTGCCAAAAAAAGAGCGGGTGTCGGTAATTCACCCGAACGCCCGCCGAATTTCTTAAAGGGAGAAGATTATATCATGAGTAAGAAATATTATTCAACAAAAGTTACCGCAATCGGCGGACAAGTCGCAGATTTTATTTCCGCCGCAAAAATGATTATCATGTTTGAAGACTCGATGGCTCTTCCGGAACTTCGCGACGCTTGCGTAATGCACAGCGGAAATTCTTTGCAAGACATGATTAAACCCGGCGACATTTACAAAATCGGCAACGAAGAATTTAAAATTATCAAAGTCGGCAGTGAAGTACAAAAAAATTTGATGAATCTCGGACACATTACCGTTAAATTCGACGGCGGCGCGGGTGAAGTCCTCGAAGGAAGTTTGCACGTCGAAGATAAACCCGTTCCGGAAATTAAAGTCGGCGATGAACTTTCGATTTGCAGAGCGGCTGAAGAAATTGCCGACGGCACTTGGCTCGGCTTGAAAGGAAAAACTGCCGTCGTTACCGGCGCGGCAAGCGGAATCGGTAAAGCGGTTGCTCAAGCCTTCCTCGACAACGGCGCAAATGTCGTCGTCTGCGATTTGAATCCGAACGAACCGGAATTTCACACCACCGAAACGAGCGGCAAAGTAAAATACGTCGTAACGAACGTCACCGATGCCGGCAGTGTAAACGAAATGGTTAAAACTGCCGTCGATACTTTCGGAAAAATTGATGTTGTCGTGAACAATGCCGGAATAAATATTCCCTGACTGCTCGTCGATCCGAAAGATCCGTACGGAAAATACGAACTCAACGACAAAGTTTACGATAAAGTTACCGGCGTCAATATCAAAGGCGTTTACCTCGTCGCTCAGGCAGTCGGTCACGAAATGGTTAAAGCCGGCGGCGGTGTCATCATCAACATGAGCTCCGAATCCGGTCTTGAAGGTTCCGAAGGGCAAAGCATTTACGCCGCGACCAAAAATGCCGTCAACAGCTTTACACGCAGTTGGGCAAAAGAGCTCGGCAAATACAATATTCGCGTTGTCGGCATGGCTCCCGGAATCATGGAGGCAACCGGACTTCGCACCCTCGCTTACGAAGAGGCACTCGCTTACACTCGCGGAATCACCGTTGACGATTTGCGCAAAGGTTATTCAAGCACAAAAACGACTCCGCTCGGACGCAGCGGAAAACTTTCCGAAGTTGCCGATGCCGTCGTATTTTTGGCAAGCGACAGAGCGTCTTACATTCACGGCGTAACTTACAACGTCGCCGGCGGAAAAACTCGCGGATAAAAATCTTTTACACTCATACGATATTCACCTCTCATAAAACACACAACACCCCAATTCAAAAAATCCCGGCGATTTTCTCGTCGGGATTTTTGGCGTATCGGCAAGCAACTTGTCGGCACTCGATTTTATTTTTCGCAGGAGTGTGTTGAAAAAATTTTAACGCTTTTTAATATCAAATACTACGGCGCGAGCGACTATAGCACAACAAGAGCAGAATTTTTTCAAGGCAACAGTCTTAATTATAATTTGACAAGCGATATTAAAAGCGGCTTGAATAAGGCGTTCAAATGGTGGGCAGAAATTATAGAACCCGGCGCAAATATTTCTCAACCTGCACAATATTTTGTCGGAACTAATGACCGTGCAAATGCCGGCGCGAGTTCATATTCATTCAGAAACGGAGGGGCTACCCACAATCCGCATCTTTTCAGCAGAATTTTTCAAGACGGTCAAAATGTCGCGCAATACAATAATCTTGAGGATATTCCTCAAAGAACAGGCAGTCAGATAAATTCAACTGACGATATTGCATACGGTATAATTGAAATCGGACAAAATATGGCATTTGATTATTCAAATGACGGCGGTTATGGATTTATAACTTCAGAATATTATGCAAGTCCAACGTCTGAAGCGATTATTGGA
>CAJOFG010000189.1:502-3243 GCA_905233965.1 uncultured Selenomonadaceae bacterium | reverse complement strand
ACGAACTCGGTATGCTGATGATTTCCCGCGCCATTAACGCAGATTTGAATCACATTCCGTTCGTCGCCGCAGAATACAATGACGGCACAGGCAAAGAAACCGTGCCGACTTACAGCAGCGAAAAAGTTTCCGACTTGATTGAAGGCGGGATAATTGCCGTCGGCGGCATGAGAGTCACGAACCCGGCACGCGCAGATTTTGTCGTTGCGGTGAACACGAATCACGACGGAAAAACTTACGAAGTGCAAGACCCGGAGAATAACATCAAGCCGCGCAAGGGGACGAAAACTTTTGTCCGGCTGTTGAAAAAATTGCTCGATGCCGGTTATCCCGTAGGAGTTGCCGACATTACTTTCGGAAACGGCGCGGACAATGCACTTCTCGAACAGATGAGATTGAATAATTGGCAATTTGATTTGGCGGCTTACGGCGGTTGGAATACCGCATCGAACACCACCGGATTTTTAATCGGCACCGGCGTTTTGATTCCGTACATGGACGAGAGCGAAAAAAATTCTCTGCTCCTCACCCGATACTTTGACGACTGGATTTATCAGGCAAACGTCCGGCAAATTTTGTGGTGGAAAGTCAACGAAATTCCCGGCAACGGAAATTTGGACAATCTGAACGAAAAACTGGAAGGCACGGAAAAATTTACAACCGAAACGGTAACGAATTTTGCTTCGGAAAAAATTAAAATGCCGCCCGGAAAATATTTGCGCGACATTCACGTCGTTTTCCCTTGGAACAGGGTTTTTGAATCCGAAGTTTATTTTTCTGTCGGCGACGTGATAACTTGAAAGTAAGGGTGAATTTTTTATGAGCCGAAAAAAATTTTTGTCGCTCGTCGGAATTTTTTTGTCCGGGATTGTCGGATTCGGAAATTTTGCCTGCGGTCACTCAAATCCGGTTCCGATTGACGGGGGAAACATCAGCGACAATTCGATAAAAAATGCGCCGAAAGAAATTAAGTCGGACGAGTTGAAAAAATTTTCGCTCTCATTCCTCGAAGAAAACGCCGGCATAAATTTAAATCCGGAGGAAATGATTCCGCGCGGAAAATATTTTTTGTCGGCGGAACGAACGGAAACCGGAGCGCATTTTATTTTTGAGTGCGATCGTCTTGATTCGGTGCCGGTTCTCCGGTTTGAAAAAGATTTCGATTCGACCGCATTGGACGAGTTGCAAAAAATTATTCGCGAAAAAAATATTGCCGCAGTGAACGGACACGGCAAAAGCAATTCCGCGCTCGGCGTATTCATCGACTTTGATGCGGAATATTTGAGCGGCGAAACTCTTTCCGTCTACGCGAAAGGCGGAGCGTCAACCGTACCGAATGAATGGTGCGGCGCAAAAGTTTTTGCCGATTTTTTTATCGACAAGATGGGAATAAAATCCGAAGTCACTTCTCCGCTTTACCGGTGCAGTTACACGTTGAGCAGGGAGGACGGAAGGAATTATGAAATAACAATCAAAGTCGATCCGAAAAATTCCCGGCAATGCATTTTGTCACGGAAAGATTATCGGAACAATGATAAGCCGACCGTCAACGAATTTCTTTTGTCGCGCGAAAAAATCGAAGAACTTTCCAAAGTCATAAACGCATACGACACGAAAGGGTGGAAAGATTTTCCTGACGCGGACGAAGATTTTTCCGAAATTGAATCAATCAGTTTCGGTTTCGCGAACGGAAAACAAATTGCAATCGACAGTCAACAAAAATTGCCGCCCGGCGGTTCGGAACTCATTCGTGACGTGAAAAATTTTTTGACGGAGTCGGTTGAACCGGCGGGATAAGCGACAAATTTTTTCCGGACAAAACTCCTTTCAGATTGTTATCGTGCGTGCGATCATTATCGCCGCCGGGATTCTTTTCGCGCTTACAAGTAAAGCCGCCTGAGTCTCGCGAACTCGGACGGCTTAACATTTTTAGGTTAAGTTTGATTTCGATTTTTTAAAGGCTGTCGCTCGGTGCCGCCTCCGCTTGTTCGGGCGGAGTTTTTTTGTTGCCGAAATTATAAACCGAAAAAAATTCTCGTCAACATAAAATCATGCGCCTTTTGGGTCAAGCTTTAAGCTTGCAACTTTTGAAAAGTGTCCGGATAAGAAATTTGCAAGTCGGAAAATTTTTGTGCAGAATTGACGAAGGCGGGACTTAACCCTTATCAGAGTTTACCAACTTGAAAGGGGGTGTATCCGGCATGTTGGTCGGCTTGATCGTGTCCGTTATCGGCAGTGTGATTGCTCATTACATCTGCGCTTGGTTGGACAAAAAGTAAGAGTAACGCCTTAGTGGTTATCGTTAATCCGGAAAATGATTGAGAGGAGACCGACGTTTGCAGAGCCGACCTGCTCTTTGATTTTTTATTTGTCGAAATTATAATCCGGAAAAAAATTTAAGTCAACATAAAATCGAACGTCAACTTGATACAACCGGTCGCGTTTGATATAATCGCAGTAATCGAAGAGCCGGAAGGTTGTCGGTTTCCTCTCGAATTTTTTTGAGAGGGGGTGATTGTATGACGAAGTACGAAATCATTTCGCTCGTCCTGCAAACCGTTTCGACGGTTGCCGCCCTTTACGTCGCTTTCTTCAAGTAACATAGAAAACCGCCCCAACGGCGGTCAAAACTTAATCTTGTATGATTGAGAGGAGACCGACGTTTGCAGAGCCGACCTGCTCTTTGATTTTTTATTTGTCGAAATTATAATCCGGAAAAAAATTTAAGTCAACATAAAATC
>CAJOFG010000189.1:0-450 GCA_905233965.1 uncultured Selenomonadaceae bacterium | reverse complement strand
AGCGTTCGACTGTCGAATTATTCGCCGCGTTTTTGGGGTCAAGCGGCACGCTTGCGTTCGTGCGATTGTCATCGCCGGCGTTCTTCTCGTTGTTTTCAGCACAAAAGCCGCCTGAGTCGGCAAACTCCTGCGGCTTAATGTAAATTAGGTTTAAGAGTAATTGTTTTTGACTGTCGCTCGGTGCCGCCTCCGCTTGTTCGGGCGGAGGTTTTTTATTTGTCGAAATTATAATCCGGAAAATTTTTTAAGTCAATACAAAATCGAACGTCAACTTGATAAAATCGGTTACGTTTGATATAATCCGCTTCGGCATAGAGCCGGGCGGCAGCAACTTTTAAAAAGTTGACAAATAATCGACGCGGCGGAGCGTTCGACTGTCGAATTATTCGCCGCGTTTTTGGGGTCAAGCGGCACGCTTGCGTTCGTGCGATTATCATCGCCGGCGTTCTT
>CAJOFG010000188.1:4672-6474 GCA_905233965.1 uncultured Selenomonadaceae bacterium | reverse complement strand
CTCATATCGGTTACGGGAGCCGCATTTGCTCCGCCGTTTGCAGTATCTTGAACGATAGCCATAAACTTTGTAATTAAATCATTTTTGCTCGTAAATTTTCCGCCGGTTGCCGTATTTATCGCCGTGTCAAAGTCGGTTGCATTTCCGCTTGAATTTGCAAGTTTGCTCATGAGATTTTTAACAACGTCAACCTGTGAATTACCGGTTTGCGTCGCGCCTTCCTTAGCCATGTAACGAAGAATCATGTAGCCGGCGGCATATGCATAATCGCCGGTGTCGTTGTTGCCCTCCAAAACATTTTGCAAGGTTGTCGGACTGTTTAAAAGTGTAACCATGCTTACGGCTCTGGCATCGTCCGCGCCGTGAACGAGTTCCGCCGTGCCTTCCTTGAACCATTTCGGCAAACTGTTAAAGTCGGTGATGTTCGCCGCCATTGCCGCGTGAGTAAATTCGTGGGCAAGCGTTCTGTCAAGATACATCGACGTATCGGAGGACGCGCCGTCCGCACTCGTCGTATCTATGGCGTTATAATATTTCATGTTGACGGTAAGCGTCAGTTTGCTTGCCTTTGAACCTGAGGACGACCAATTCGTGACGTAAGCCAAAGTACTCGTGTCCGACTCTTCAAATTGAACGGTAATTTCTTTGACTCCGGCATTTGCTCCGTTCGTGTCGTTGAAACCCAGCCCGAAAGATTCATCGACAAGTTTCAGCGCACCTTTGACCCATTCGGAACTCAAACCTTTGATAATTGCCGTCCGGGCATCTTCGTCAACTTCGCTCGTGCCTTCGACTTCGGAAGTCGAACCGTCAAGCAACATTTTTCCGTTGAAAGTGACAAGCGCGTTATCGTCCACCTGACTGATTAACTGGTCTATCTCTTTTTGAATTGTTACTCTGTCCTCGTCCGTGTTGGTGTCGTTCGCCGCGTTAATCGCTTTCTCTTTCATCGTCTTTACGATTTCCAAAGTTTGCGACACGGCACCCTCAGCCGTTTTCAAAAGTGATGCGGCGTTTTGGGTATTTTGATTTGCCTGTTCAAGTGAACGGATTTCAACGCGCATACGTTCGGAAATTGCATAGCCGGATGCGTCGTCCTTCGCTGAATTTATTTTCATTCCGCTTGAAACTTTTGCCAAACTTTCCTGCAACTTCGATTGATTGTCATTCAGCACGTTCAGCGTTCGTTCGGCAGCCATGTTGTTTTTGACAACCATTGCCATAAAAATTCCTCCCTGATTTTTCTGTAACCGGAATTAAAAAAACTCTCCTACATAAAAGTATATCGCATGAAATAAATTAAACTTAAATTTTTTTCATGTGTTCAATTCAAATAAAACTTTTCGATAATTTGACAATGAGTCGTAAAGCAAATAAAATATCCCCGCTCGATATAAAATAAATGGCGGTGAAAAATTTTTTATGATGCTTGAAATAAAAAATCTTGTTGCCGGCGTGGAAGGCAAAGAAATTTTGCACGGATTGAATTTGTCCGTCGGCAAAGGCGAAATTCATGTCATACTCGGACCGAACGGCTCCGGAAAATCCACATTGATGAACGTTATCTTGGGGCATCCGAAATACGAAATTACCGGCGGCAGTCTGACTTTTGAAGGCGAAGATTTAACCGGGCTGAAAACTTTTGAAAGAGCGCGGCGCGGAATTTTTTTGTCATTCCAAACGCCGGAAGAAATTCCCGGAGTCACTGTGGAAAATATGTTGCGCACGGCGAAACAGGCGATTACCGGCGGGAAAGTAAAAATTTTGGAGTTCCGGAAAAAACTTCACGCGACAATGGAAGA
>CAJOFG010000188.1:0-4627 GCA_905233965.1 uncultured Selenomonadaceae bacterium | reverse complement strand
AAGCGCAATGAAATTTTGCAACTGCTCATGCTCGAACCGAAACTTGCCTTGCTGGACGAAACGGATTCCGGGCTTGATGTCGATGCCGTACAAATTGTTTCCGGCGGCGTTGCGAAATTTCACACGCCGGAAAATTCCTGCCTAATCATCACGCACAACACCCGGATTCTTGAAAATTTGAAAGTCGATAAGGCGCACGTTCTCCTGCACGGACGAATCGTAAAAACCGGCGGCGCGGAACTCGTCGAAGAAGTTGCGCGTCAAGGTTACGCACATTTTGAATAAAGCGGTGAAAATTTTATGACGAAAAAAATTTTTGCGGGACTTGTCGCCGCGTTTATTGCCGGAGCTTTTTTGTCGTTCGTCTTTATCTGCATGATATTCAAAATCGACGCAAGCGGCGCGGCAAATATCGGACGGTTGCTCGGCGCGATGAATTTTATCGAGTCGAATTACGTCGAAGAAGTTGACAGGGACAAATTATTTTTCGGCGCGATTTCCGGAATGGTAAAATCTCTGGACGATCCCCATTCCGTTTATCTCGAACCGAAATTGTTCAATCGGTTAAAATTCGAAACCGGCGGAAGTTTCGGCGGCATCGGAGTTTACATGGGCTTTAAAGAAAATGAAGTCCGCGTGTTGAGTGTGATTCCCGGCAGTCCCGGCGAAAAAGTCGGATTGAGAGCCGGCGATTCGATTCTTGCGGTAAATTCTCAGCCGGTGAGCGAAATTGAGCCTGACGAAGTCGCTTTGAAAATTCGCGGCGATGTCGGTACTTCCGTTGACCTTCTGATTCATCGCGACGGTGAGGAGGACAAAGTTTACACAATCACCCGCGACGTTATCAAAGTCGATACGGTTGCCGGAAAAATGCTTGACGACAAACTCGGTTACATTCGGATTTCAAACTTCAGCGAAAATACCGGCGCGGACTTCAAAAAAATTCTTCACGAACTCGAAGAAAAAAATATGAAGGGTTTAATCCTCGACTTGCGACAAAATCCCGGCGGCTTGATAACAAGTTGCGTCGAAGTTGCCCGCGAAATTGTTCCTGCCGGTCCGGTTGTTTCTGTTGTCGGGCGCGACGGCGAAAAGGAAGTTTACAACTCCGAATTGCAAAGCGCGAAATATCCGATAATCGTTTTGCTTGACCAACACAGCGCGAGTGCCTCCGAACTTTTATCCGGCGCGTTGCAGGATACGAAAGCCGCGATTATCGTCGGCGAAAAATCTTACGGCAAAGGTTCCGTTCAAACGGTTGTTCCCATGTTCCGGGACGACGGCTTGAAATTGACGACGGCGAAATATTACACGCCGAACGGCAGGAGCATTGACGGCACCGGTATTCAGCCGGACGTTGAAGTAAAAGCCGACAAACCTTTGATTATGACTCGCGACCTGCCGGAAAATTCTTCGTCGGACGTTCAACTTCAAAAAGCGGAAGAACTTTTGACTCAACAAATAAATTCCGGAAAAATTTTGTTCGACAAATAAATCCGGGAAAAAATTTTTGCCCTCCGCAAGGAGGGATTTTTTTAGCGCAAAAAATATACGGACTTCATAAAATTTTATTGCATAACGGTTGAATTTCAATTACACTGTTTCACAATAGATTCGCGGCAAAAAATTGTCGCGGGTGTGTTTGTTTTTTTGAGGAGGTAGAAATTTATGAGCGATGGAAAAGGCGGAGCTCAGGAAGCCATGCAAAAATTCGGGCGATTTCTGAGCGCAATGGTCATGCCGAATATCGGCGCGTTCATTGCATGGGGCTTTATCACCGCCCTGTTCATTCCGGCAGGTTGGTTGCCGAATGAAACTTTGGGCGAAATGGTAGGTCCCATGGCAAAATGGTTGCTCCCGCTGTTAATCGGGTTCACCGGCGGCGAAGTTGTATACGGACATCGCGGCGGTGTTGTCGGTGCGATTGCAACCGCAGGTATTATCGTGGCAACGGATATTCCGATGTTCATGGGCGCAATGATTATGGGTCCGATCGGCGGTGTCTGTATCAAAAAAGTTGACGAGGCGGCGCAGGATTCGATTCCGGGCGGTTTTGAAATGCTCGTCAACAACTTTTCCGCAGGTATAATCGGCGGTATTCTCGCCTGTCTTGCGGTAATTTTTGTCGGACCGTTCGTCGCGGGAATTACGGCAGGTTTGGGCAGTGCGGTCGGCGCGATCGTCAACGCCGGACTTTTGCCGCTCGTTTCGATTTTGGTTGAGCCGGCAAAAATTTTGTTCCTCAACAACGCAATAAATCACGGCGTATTCACTCCGCTCGGTATGCAACAGGTACAGGAAGCCGGCAAGTCGATTTTCTTCATGATTGAATCCAATCCCGGACCGGGCGTTGGCGTTCTTCTCGCTTACACTTTGTTCGGTGTCGGCAGTGCAAGAGGTTCCGCACCCGGCGCGATTATCATTCACTTCTTCGGCGGCATCCATGAAATTTATTTCCCCTACGTTTTGATGAAACCTGGCGGGCGGCATCACCGGTGTTTTCACTCTCTCGATTCTTAACGGCGGTTTGGTTGCTCCTGCCGCTCCGGGTTCGTTCATCGCAATAATGGCAATGACGGCTCCGGGTGCTTACTTCGCGAATATCGCGGCAGTTGCCGCTGCGGGCGCGGTGAGTTTTGCAATTTCTTCAATCTTCATTAAAGCGACGGCAAAAGCGGACGCGGAAGCTGAGGACGGTTTGGCGGCGGCGCAGGCGAACATGAAAGCCATGAAAGCCGCGTCAAAAGGTGTTGCGACCGAAAAACAAGTCGAAGGCAAAGACATTAAATTCATCGCTTACGCTTGCGATGCCGGCATGGGCAGTTCGGCACTCGGTGCGGCGGCTCTCCGCAAGAAGTTGCACAAAGACGGTTTCACAAACATCACGGTTAAAAACTTCGCTATCGGCAACATTCCGAAAGACGCGCAGATAGTCGTTTCTCACGAAAAACTTGCTCAGCGTGCGATTGACGATTCGCCGCAAGCAGAACACATTTTCGTTAAAGACTTCACGCAAAACAATGTTTACGACATGATAAGCGAACGCTTGAAAGGCGGCGGCGTTTCAACTGCGGCACCGGCTGAAGAAAGTCAACCGGAACAGACGCTTAAAGAAGGCGTTCTGCTCAAAGAAAATGTCAAAGTCGGTTTGAAGAGCGTCACCAAAGAAGAAGCGATTAAAGCGGCGGGCGAATTGCTCTGCAACAGCGGCTACGTCGATAAACCTTATGTTGAAGGTATGTTGGCGCGTGAACGTGACATTTCGACTTACATCGGAAAAGGTATCGCGATTCCTCACGGAGAAAACGCGGTTAAGGAACACGTCAAGAAAACCGGTATCGTCGTCATGCAATACCCGGACGGCGTGGAATTTGCGGACGGAAATATTGCGCACCTCATCGTCGGCATCGCCGGCAAGGGTGACGACCACCTTGTAATAATTCAAAATCTCGCGACAATCACAATCGACTACACCGACGAAGATTTGGAGAAAGCTTACAAGACGAAAGATCCGCAAGTCTTGTTCGATATGTTCACAAAAGGATAAGTTAAAAATTTTTTTTAAAGGTTTCGGAGGGCAGGGATTGAAAATAAAAAAAATCCCCGTCCTCTTTTTAACCGGGTTCTCAAAGTTTGAAACGGAGGTTGCAAAATGAAAAAAGCTGTACATTTCGGCGCGGGAAACATCGGACGCGGTTTTATCGGACTTCTTTTGAGCAAAGCCGGCTACCATGTAACTTTTGTTGACGTTGCCGCTCCGCTCGTTGATGACATTAACAATCTCGGAAAATACAACGTGCAAATTTTCGGCAAGGAAGATAAAATTCAAGTCGATAACGTCAGCGCAATAAACAGCGAAAAAAATCTTGATGCACTTCTCGACGCGATTGTTGATGCCGACATAATCACGACGGCCATCGGTCCGAACATTTTGAAATTCATCGCGCCGAACATCGCAAAGGGTTTGACCAAGAGAATCGCGACTGACAAAACGCCGCTTAACATCATTGCTTGCGAAAATATGGTCGGCGGTTCAACCGTGCTGAAAAATTTTGTTTACGAAAATCTTTCCGACGACGTTAAGGACGAAGTTAAAAAGTTAATCGGTTTCCCTGACGCGGCGGTTGACAGAATCGTTCCGGCGCAGAAGAATGACGAAAAACTTTTGGTGAAAGTCGAAGAGTACGCCGAATGGGACGTTGACTCAACCGGCGTTGTCGGCGAACTTCCGGAAATTAAAGGAATGACTTTGGTTCCGAATCTCAACGCTTACATCGAACGCAAACTTTTCACCGTCAACACCGGTCACGCGTCGATTGCTTACCTCGCTTATCAAAACGGCTGCAAAGATATTTCAACCGCGATGAAGGACGAAAAAATTGTCGGCGCGGCGCGTGAAGTTTGGGCGGAAACTTCCGAACTTTTAATCGACAAATATAAATTCGATCCCGCCGTTCACAAAAAATACGTCGAAACTGCGGAAAAACGTTTTTCAAATCCGCATTTGTCCGACGAAGTAACCAGAGTTGCACGCGGTCCGAAAAGAAAACTTTCTCCGCAAGACCGTTTGATTTCTCCGGCGACTCAGTTAATCGAACGCGGAAAAACTCCGGAGGCTCTCGCGAAA
>CAJOFG010000187.1 GCA_905233965.1 uncultured Selenomonadaceae bacterium | reverse complement strand
AGTGCCGACAATTCCCTGACCGTAGTGGACAACGCCGTCTAAATCTTCAGCGCGAAATTTAATTTTTTTCATCTTCGACTTCCTCAAAATATTGAATTGTGATAACGTCGCCCGGCTGAAGTTGATTTTGCCTTTCGACGAGAACCGGATTTATCGCCCGGACTTCGTCTTGAAACTCCGGCAAATATTTTTCCCGACAATCGCGCCGGCAATATTTTTCCGTGATGTCCCAGAAAGTTTCACCCGGTTGCACCACGTGAGTTATCGTTACGATGCGCATCGGTTTTTGCGGCAAAACTTCTTTAATGCCGAGACCGACAAGCGCAATCAAAATTACGCCGAGTATCGCAAACATTTTTTTAATCGTCGTCATTCCGAATCACTCCTTCGGCAAAATATTTACAGGCGAAATTTTTTGAGTCTCCGCTTCATCAAGAATTCTGCGAACCAACATCTCTCCGTGTGTTTCCAAAATAATCGCCGCCGCATCCAAAAATTTTTTCTCGTTTACGTCTGTACGGTCAATATAACAAGTTTTTCCTGTTTCCGTTCGGTCGTGCGCTCTGACACGCAATTTCACATAAAAATCAGATTCGTATTTTTCGCTTTCACCGACTTCGACGGTTGCCGATATTATTTTTGCCATGCCAACTCACTCCTTCGGCAAAATAAATTCGGATTTACCGGAGCGGAACGCATTTACAATCATGTCGCAAACTTCGGCGGCGCGTTCCTCCGACTTGTAAACCCGCAACGTCAAGGTCTTATCGTTCCGGCTTATCATGCCGAAATCGAGAATCACCTGCTCTTCGTCGTAGTCGAGCGCGTCCGGGAAATTTTTTTCGCCCGGTGCAATTCGCGCAATCAATTTTTCGTCCGGGTTGTAAAGACTGAACATTTAATCAACTCCCCGCAAATTTTCTTCATAAATTTTTTTGAGATTTTCAAGATGTTTGATTTTTTCATTCCGATCGGCTACGAAGTCGGCGAGTGCTTTTTGCGCCTCCTCTTTCGTTTTGAACATTGCGGAAGACAAAATTTCCGTTCTCACGGTCGGAATGTAAAAAATATCTCTCTGCATAAAAAAATAGTTGCCGTCGGTGCCGCCGATTGTGATTGTTGATTCGTCGTAGAGTTTCTTTTGGAAAAGCACGGCTTTATCCGGCGTTTCAAGTTTCCACATTTAACCTGCCTCCTCAATCTCAATCACCCTGTTCGGATTTATCAATCACCACATACCGGTCACCCTTTTTGACTGCGATTTTTGAACCGTTCTCCAGCCCGTCTGCCAAGTAAAAATTCATTCTGCGGTTTTCCGCGCTTTCGGCAAGTGCTTTTCGCGCTTCCGGAAGTGTTTTGAAGCAAAGACGACCGGATTTTTCGTGATACGGAGCCGGATAAATAACTCTCAACCGCTCTATGAAATATTTTCCTTCCTTGCCGCCGATTCGGATTGTTTCTTCGTTGCAGTGGGGAGTACCGCGCAATACGACTTTATCCGGATTTTCGGAAAAATATCCGTCGCACGAATCATCAATCTCAATTTCGATGCGCGGATTTTTTTTGTCCTGAATTTTTTCGCAAACGACTTTGCAAATTTGTTTGTCGTCGTTGAAACAAATTCCGTTGAGCGCGTCGAAAATTGCTTTCTGGTGATTGTCAACGTCCCCGAACATTTGAGATGTCGGCATAAATTTTCTGTAGAGTTTGAGCCGGACAATCAACTTGCCCGTCAAAGGTTTTTGCCCGCGCATCGCCGCCTTTGCAATGAGTGACAACGCCTTTTTGAAGTCGGCGGAGCGTTTCGGATAAAATGCGTGGCGGGTCTGCGTGTTTACTCTCGGACGGGCAAGCGGTATCGGCTCAATTTGCGCCGTGAATTTAATCATTGTCTTTCCTCACTCCCGCCGATTTCCGAAAATCTCATCAAGTTTTTGTGTCACGAAGTCTGAAACAATTCCTTTGTCAAACCACCGCGCGATGGCGTTTTCACATTCAATCATAAAATGCACCGCAACGAAAAGTAACAACAACGCGCCGACGCAAACTGCAACCAGCACGGCAATTTTCGCGCCAAACCACAAAAAATTTGTTGCAAATTCAATCACGGTGTCCACTTTCAATTCCCCCCGTCACTTCAAAATCGCCGACTTCGTAAACGTCGCCGCGCTCCAATCTTGCGGTCGGTTCTTGCAAAGTTCCGCCGTATTCGAGCCAAATTTTATTTTCCCGAACGACGTACCGACCGCCTTTTGCCAAAACATTGATGTCAACCGACAAAAGCGGAGCAGGGAATTTTACAATATCGCCGTCTTTCAATTTTTCTTCTCTCTTGCGACAAAGGCGTTAATTTCGCTTGCCGTGCGCTCAAAGTTGAACACGGCATTTGCACTGACATAACGGAGTGCCGCCCTTTGTTCCTGAACAAACTCAACACGTTAATAACGTCCTCTTTAAATTCCGGGTCTTTCAACAACAATTTTTCTGCATTAGTCATTTTTCTTTTCCTCCGTCTTTTTCAAATTTTTTTCCTCGACGTATGCGATTTGCGGCATTGTGGCGGCGGTAATGAACAACTTACGCGCAACTTTGTATCCTTCAAGCCGCTCTTCAGGTTTGCGATACATAATCGCTTGAAAACCACGCGGGTCTTGATACACTCCCGCAATGTTCGTTTTTTCGGTGAGTTCCTTCATCTTCATGCCGCCGTGTATCATATCTTCAAACATCTCATCTGTGCTTATCGCTATTGCGTAACAAATTACCTCTCCGGGTCGCGGGTTACCTTTCTGCATTTTCTTTCTCCTCTTTTTTCCGGTTGTAATCGAAATCTCCAATCGGCGTTATGTCTGTGTTGTTGTAAATTTCGTAAATAGAACCATGCAACACAGCAAAAGCACCTTCAAAAGATGAGATACAGTGATTATACCCTCATAACGGCCGATTCCCGCAAGGTCACCCCCGGCGCCCTGTTCATAGCCGTGCGCGGCTACCAGAGCGACGGCCATGCCTACATCCAGGCCGCCATTGACAAAGGTGCCACGGGGATTGTGTGCGAGGAGATTCCGGATCAAGTCCGGAATGACGTGCAGTATGAGGTTGTGGAGAATTCCCGTAAGGCGGTGGCGCTGATTGCCGATGAGTATTACGGACATCCGTCAGGGAAGCTTACGCTGGTGGGTATTACGGGCACTAATGGCAAAA
>CAJOFG010000186.1 GCA_905233965.1 uncultured Selenomonadaceae bacterium | reverse complement strand
TTCCGGGAATTATCAAGCGGAGAGTTTGCCCGGAAAATTCTTTGAGTTTTTCCGGCGGGTAAATCGGTTTGCCGTAGTAGCAGTACCCCCCCCCGTCGCCCGGAACGGAGTTATCAATGTATCCGAGAAAATCAATGTTGCAACGCTTCAAAAAATCCCCGACCCAATAAGCGGCATGACCCGCCGTGTAAATCATGAGCGGTGAAGAAATTTTTTCGATAAAATTTTTTGTGGCATTGACGTATTGTATCATTTCTTGACTGTCTCCGAATTTTAATCAAATATCCAAATTTTTCACGAGGAGCGCATTCTCTTCGATAAATTGTCTGCGCGGCAAAACCTGGTCACCCATCAAAATCGTGAAGAGTTCGTCCGCCTCTGCCGCGTCCTCAATTTCAACGCGCAACATGGTTCTTGCCGAAGGATCCATCGTCGTTTCCCAAAGTTGCTCCGGATTCATTTCGCCCAAACCTTTGTAACGCTGAACGGTTACGCCGTCGCGCCCGACTTCCTCCAAAGTTTTTGCAAGTTGTTCGTCGCTGTAAGTGTACCAATGATTTTTTCCCTTGCGAATTTGATAGAGCGGCGGCTGTGCAATGTAAACGTGACCGTGCTCGATTAAAGGTTTCATGTAACGATAAAAGAAAGTCAAAAGCAAAGTTCTGATGTGCGCCCCGTCAACGTCGGCATCCGTCATGATAATAATTTTTCCGTAGCGACGTTTCGCCAAATCGAAATCTTCACTGATGCCGGTACCGAACGCGGTAATCATCGTGCGAATTTCGGCGTTCGCGAAAATTTTATCGGGGCGTGCTTTCTCGACGTTCAAAATTTTTCCGCGCAGAGGAAGTATCGCCTGGAATTTTCTGTCGCGTCCCTGTTTGGCACTGCCGCCTGCAGAATCACCTTCGACGATGTAAATTTCAGCTTTGTCCGGGTCTTTGACGGAGCAGTCGGCAAGTTTGCCGGGAAGGCTGGAAATTTCCAACGCATTTTTTCTCCGGGTAAGTTCGCGGGCTTTTCTTGCCGCTTCACGGGCGCGGGAGGCCATGACGGATTTTTCCAAAATTTGTTTCGTAATCGCCGGGTTCTCTTCAAAAAATTCGCTGAGACCTTCGCCGGTAATCGTGCTGACGAGTGAACGAATTTCGGAGTTGCCCAACTTGGTTTTCGTCTGCCCTTCAAATTGCGGGTTGTGAAGTTTCACGCTGATGACAGCCGTCAAACCTTCGCGAACGTCTTCGCCGCTCAAAGTGCTGTCGGCATTTTTCAACAGGTTCAGCCGTTTTGCGAAATCGTTTGCCACGCGGGTTAAAGCGACTTTAAATCCGGCAAGGTGAGTGCCGCCTTCCTCCGTGTTGATGTTGTTCGCGTAGCTGAAAATATTTTCCTGGTAGCTGTCGTTATATTGAAGTGCAATTTCGACAACCGCATCGTCGCGCTTGCCGTTGAAATAAATCGGTGTCGGATTGAGTTTAACTTTTTTCCGGTTGAGATGTTCGACGAAGGAACGAATACCGCCTTCAAAGTGAAATTCATCGGAGCGACCGTCGCGCTTGTCGGTGAGAATTACTGTTATGCCGCTGTTAAGAAAAGCAAGTTCGCGCAAACGATATTTCAAAGTGTCGTAATTAAATTTCGTCACCGTGAAAATTTCGTCGTCCGGGACAAAGTGAACGCGGGTTCCGGTATCTTCGGCAGTTCCGACTTCGTGAAGTTTTTCGACGGTTTCTCCGCGTGAAAAAGCTATGCGGTGAATTTTTCCGTCACGCTTGACTTCAACTTCCATGCTTTTACTCAGCGCGTTGACGACCGAAACGCCCACGCCGTGAAGTCCGCCGCTGACTTTGTAACCTTCGCCGCCGAATTTTCCGCCGGCATGAAGAACGGTTAAAACGACTTCGACGGCGGGCTTTCCGGATTCGTGCATATCGACCGGGATACCGCGTCCGTTGTCGCTGACCGTGATTGAATTGTCTTCCTCAATCGTCACGTTGATGTGCGTACAAAATCCCGCCAATGCTTCATCAATCGAGTTATCGACGACTTCATAAACGAGGTGATGAAGTCCGCGCTCCGAAGTCGAACCGATATACATTCCCGGACGAAGTCGAACCGCCTCAAGTCCTTCGAGAATTTGAATTTGATTCGCGTCATATTCTCCTTCGACCGTTTCGACTTGTGCGCTCTCCGTGTCGTTGTGAATTTCTATTTCCTCCTGCGGCACTTCCGGAGTTTCCGGCGCGTCGGCAAGATCTTCGTTATCGTTTAAAATTTTTTCGTCCACGTTATAACCTCCGTTTAAAAATTCCGAGAAAGTTTACCACAAAAAATTTCAATAGGCAATTGAACTTCTCCCGGTTGAAGCCGGAAGATTCATGAAAAGGTTGACGGTCAAGCCGCCCTTATTCTCAAAGGGCTGACCAAAAGCCCCTCACACAGTTCCTCAAAATTGAAGTTCTGCTTACTTTTTCTCAAAATATTTGCCGCGCCGTTTACGTCGGCATTTATTATCTTGCCGCTTTTTGACCTGTACAATCCGCGCTTGATTCT
>CAJOFG010000185.1 GCA_905233965.1 uncultured Selenomonadaceae bacterium | reverse complement strand
ACAGCCGGAACGCCCGAACAGTCATCGCCGTCAATTCCGAATCGCAGCCGACAAAAATTTTCGTAAAAGTTTCTGCAAAAATTTCCGCGCCGGCAAACATCACGACGGACAACACGGCAATTATCGTCAAACTTTTTTTGAGCAAATTTTTCAGCTCCGAATAATTTTTCGCCCCGTGATTGAAACTTATCGGCGGCGAAACTCCGATCGTGTAACCGATTAAAATGGATTGAAAAATCCAACTGACGTACATGACAATTCCGTAGGCGGCGACTCCGTTTTCTCCGGCGTAACTCAAAAGTTGCACGTTGTAAAGCACGCTGACGAACGAAACGGAAAAAACCGTAACGAGTTCCGAAAGTCCGTTCGTGCAAGTTTTCAAAAGTGCTTTGCCGTCAAATTCAAATTTCGTCAGCCGCAACAGACTTGAATTTTTTCGCGCAAAATAAATTACCGGCAAAAATCCTCCGACGCAATAACTCAATGCGGTTGCCGCCGCCGCACCTTTAAAGCCGAACCCCAAAACGATTATAAACAGCGCGTCCAAAAAAATATTTGTCAGCCCGGCAAGAACGGTTATTTGAAATCCCAAATTCGGTTTTTCCGCCGCGACGAACAGGGAAGTAAATTCAAATTGCAAGTTCGCCGCCGGCAACGCAAGCAAAATAATTTTTCCGTACAAAACGCTTTGCCGCAAAAGTTCGCCTTCCGCGCCCAAAAATTTTGCAAAGTCCCCGATGAAAAAAATTCCGAACGCCGAAAGAAAAATTCCCAAGCCGATTGAAACGTAAATCAGCATGGAAAAAATTTTGTTCGCTTTGTCCGTGTCGCCTTCGCCCAATTTTTTCGCGATGAGTGCCGCACCGCCCGTGCCGAACAGAAAACCGACAACGCTTAAAATTATGAGGAACGGCATTATAAAATTCAGCGCGGCGAATTCGATTTTGCCGACGAAGTTTGAAATGAAAAATCCGTCAACAACTCCGTAAATCGAAGTGAAAATCGACATACTGATTGAAGGCAGGGTAAATTTTATCAAGCGTTTGTAACTGAAACTGTCTGAAAGTTTTATCACAAAAAAACCTCGCCGGAAAAAAAATCCCGCCGAAGATTTGATGCGGGAAAAAATTTTTTGCTTATTTAAATTCAAATTTCGCCTCAAACATTCTGTTCCAAGGGAATGTAAGCGTTATATTTTCCTTTATGCCGAAGTCGGACAAATTATTTTGGACGAAAGAATTTATCAGCCGGGTCGCATCGGTTTCGGCGCGGTATCTTTTTTCGTTCAACTCTCCGTAAAATCCGTCGCCGCGCATCCAATTCAGTTGCCTTGCGATAATTCCTCTGACGTTCGCCTGATAAGCCCAATCGTCCAGCAACCGGTTGAGTAAAACGGTTTTTCTGTCAGCCGGACTCATTTTTTGCGTCAACACTCCGGAGCCGATTGCAAAGCCGGGCCGTGTTCCATCCGGAATAAGCTTGAAGTTTCGTAAGGAGTTTTTGATTTTTCAGCCGCTCCATCAAAGCGTTGTCCGCACCGTTTGCAAAAGCGATGTCGGCAAGCACGACGCGCCGCCCGGCTTGCAAATCACTTCGCACCAAGCCGAGAAAATATTTCGTGCCTTCTCTTTCCTTGCCGTCGTTCGAGTGAGTGCCGCCTTCGTAAGTCATGCCGTTCTGATTCGTGTTGACTGCCAAAATAAAATCTGCGCGTCCGGGTTCGTTTATGCGCCGCGCCCCGACGATGGAGAGTTCCGCATTTATCGACTCGTCAATCGTTTCGTCGGAGTAAGTCGGCACGGTGAAACCTGCGCGCCCGGAATTGTATCGGACATAAACGGAGGGATTATTTTTTTTCCCGAAGTTGACTGCCCGCGTCAAGAGGAGCAAACCGACTTCATCAATCCCGGCGATGTTTTGCAATTTGTTTCTGTCAACCGACGCGGCATATCTTTTCAAATGCCGACTCTCCATGTGAGTTTGCGAAAAAGGAGCGTTATCGTCGCGCCCGATGATGAGGAAGTCGAAAACTTTTGTCTTTGCCATGTCGGTTAATTTTTTATTCGCGTCAAAATTTTTCGAGCGTCTGTCCATCCAATCGTTCAAGGCTCTTTCCGGAATCAGGCGTTTCAAAAATGCAAGTTCCTTCGTTTCGCGAGCGGTCAGACCGTCTGTTTCTTTTTTGTCGGTCAATTCGGTGTAGCGGAAAATGTTTGTGCCGTAGTTTCTGTAGTAATCCGGCTCTTCGTAACCTGAGGCAAGACCGCTGCGGGGAGTTCTCATTATCGAGCTGAAAACGTAAATCGGCAATTTTTTGTGACGATTGCGAAATTCTTTAAAAAGTTCCGCACGCTCCATGATGAGTTGTCTGCCGTAATGATGTTTGCGCGAACCGACCAAACTTCCGTACAGCATCGAATCGCCGGAAATTACCGCCGCTTTGATGTCCTTCGTCGCATTTTTTTCCAGCCACCCCCAAAGCATATCGGGGTTGCCCAAATTTTCACGGTTGCCCAAAAGATAATCCGGAGGTGAAATAACTTTGTAGCCGGCTCTCTCGATAATCGAAATTGTCTGTTCGTTGACTATCGGTCTGTTGTCGTGCGGAATGTACAAAATTTTTTCCGGCTCGTTCTTTTTTTTCGCGTCGGCATTTGCGGAAAAAAATCCGGCAAGGCAAACGGCAAGTGCAAGTGTGAAACAAAAAATTTTTTTCAACGTCAAACCTCATTCCAAAAAAAATTTATCTGTGCCGGTTTTTGTTGTAATACTGTTCGTAAAAATCATCAACCGGCATGAACAAATATCTGATGCCTTCAATCGCGCCTATCCACGTCGGCAAACTCGTCCAGAAGAACAACGCATACAACACACCTTGAAAAGTTTTTCCCTGATAAAATTTGTGCGCCCCGAACGTGCCGAGAAAAAATGCCAGCGCGGATTGAATAAGTTTCGTCTGAATAATCTTCGGGCGTTCGCTTTCCGGGAAAGGCATTAAATCATTCCCTTCGACGACCTGAACGCGCCGACGTTTCCGGGTTTTCACGCCGACCGGCAAATTTCTTCCGGCGTTCGCCGTGCCGCCCAAAGGATTATCCAAAAGGTCGGTGTCGATTCTCACGTTGCCGTACTCGTCAATTTGTCCCACGTCAATCGGTTTCCGGGTAATTCCTTCCGCGTCAAGTTGTTGCTCCATGACTTTTAATTCCGCCTCTGCGGAAATCATTTGATCGTTCAGGACGTGTTCAAATTGATCCGTGTATGCGTCATCGAGAGCCGCCAAAGTCATTTTCATTCTGTCCTTCAATTCGCGGACTTTGTCGGTGGAAAGTTGCGTCGCTTCCAACTCTTGATACTGCTTGACGATTTTTACCGCACGGTCTTGGTAATAGTCGATAAATTTGTAAGCGAGCGGAATCCGGTCCGGATTTTTTTCCAAATGCGTCAAAAGATTTTTCGCGACCCGTTGCATCCGGTTCAACTGCGAAATCAATTCTTTATCGGAAAGATTGTTTCGTGCCTCTTCCAGGTATTTGAAATCTTCCGTCGCCTTCTCAAAATTTTCCTGCAAATATTGCGCTCTGTCCTCTTCGACTTCGTCCAATTCGAGTCGCGGCGTTCGATTTTTTTTCCAATCCCATAAAGCCTTGCCGCCGAATATCAAAGTGACGGCGACGACCGCTCCAAAAATAAAATCCACTGCCGGACACCTCCACGCGAAATTTTATCAAAAAATTCTTCACGCCGCAAATTATAGCACGAGGATTCTTGTATTACAATTTCCGGGAAAAAATCTGCCGAAAATTTTCTAAAAATTGCTTGCCCGGACTTCAATTCCTGTGTTATCCCATTCATTGGAATCACCTTCGTGTAACCGGTACTTCACACCAAGCATAACACATTCGGAGTTTTTTTATTTTTTTGTAACGTATGTATTGTAATCCTACACAAGCCAAAAAAAATTTTATGTTAGGTGTAAAATCAAATGAGACATTTGAAAAGAATTCAGGTAAAATAAATTCAAACAACAAACCTGAAAGGAAAAATCAAATGTCTCAACAAAAT
>CAJOFG010000184.1 GCA_905233965.1 uncultured Selenomonadaceae bacterium | reverse complement strand
CGGAAAAACTTTGTCGTCAAGGTAGCGTAAAAGTTCAATATTTTCGGAAATATTCCTTTTAATATCAGACAGCGAAAAAGGTCTCCGTGAAACCCTGTCCGGAGAATTTCGACGAACGTAAACCGGTACCGGAGTTTTCACAAAAACTTTCGCTTTCATCAGCCGGCACAAATGTGTGACATCCAAACCAAGCCTGACAAAGAAGAGTTCGTTTTCAAGCAAAAATTTTCTGTTGAACAAATTATACTGTTGATCAAGAAAAGTTCCCAGTGTTGCCCATTCGGTCAATCGCGAAACGTCATCGTCAGGCATCAAAGTAATTTCTTTCACCGGGTTATTTTCGTCGCAGGTAACGTTAAGCGATGTACCCTCTTCTATAATTCCGTCCGGAGGCGAATCATAGAAATAACTTTCGTGAACAATATCGGCGTTGAATTTTTCGGCGACTTCATAAAGATGTTGCAGTGCGTTCGGCATGAGTAAATCGTCGTTGTGCAAAATTTGTATATATTTTCCGGTCGCGTCGACAATCATTTTGTTTATTGTTCGAGGTTCATTAAGATTAGTTTCGTTGCGGAACAATTTTATTTTGTCGGCTGAAATTTGTTCGGCGTAACGCGTTTGAAGAAATTCAAAAACGCCGTCGGTCGAGCAATCGTCGCGAATTATAATTTCAAAATCCCGGAACGTTTGATTCAGCGCACTGTTCACGCACATTTCGACAATATCTTTTCGATTGTACGAAGGAATGAGTACGGAAATTTTCGGTGTGTCCATGAAATTTTTTCCTCCTCAAAAAAATTTTTCCGGCTATTATAACACGTTTGAGCCGAAAAAAAATCGTGCAAAAAAAATTTCGCGGGACTTTGAACGTTGCCGCGAAATTTTTAAAATTATGAATTTCTCCGTGCGGAAAAATTTTTTTGCCGTCACCGGCGAACCGTATCGACCGTTTCCAATTCTTCGACAAATTTTTTTGCGGTATCTTTGCAGGCATCGGCGACGGAATTTTTTTCATCTTTGCCGCCGCGACTGACTTCGACGACTTTTGAAAGAATCGTCTTGCCGTTCCCGGAATTTGTAACGGTCACGTCAAAAACAATTTTCGTCCTGAACGGGCTGTCCAGTTTCGCCATAATTTTTTTGAAAAAATTCGACGTGTCCGCCGCTTCGGTTTCAAGCTTTACGATTTTTCCGGCAACCAAATATTCCGCGCCGTACAGAGAATTTATTTCCGAAGAATATTCCGGATCAGACATCAGACTTTGCAAGCCGGTTTCCTCCAAAACTTCATCAAGCCGACCGGTATCGACGACGAAATATCGCGTGCTGTTTTCGACGGCGGTAACCAATTCGTCGTACAAAATATCCGGCGCGTTCTCTTCGTCCGGATTGTACTCGTAATTTTCCGGAATTTCCAACGGCAATATCGCAACACTTTTTTCTGCCGCGTTACAAAAACTTGCGCCGGAAATTAAAATCAGCGCGACCAATGCGGCAAAAAAATTCGGTCGAAAAAATTTCATGACTCACACCTCCGAATTATTTTCTGACGATGTCTCCCTGTTTAACGTCTCCGTTTTTGGAAGTCACTTTGCAGGCGGAATAATTTTCGTTCACTTCGACGACTTCAGCCTTGCCGATTTCCATTTCTTTTTTGCCTACAACTTTTCCGTCGATGACAATATCGCCGGCACTGCGGATAATCGTCAATTTGTCGCCGATTTGAATTCCGCTCGCCGTCCCCTTGTCAATGTAAATCATGTCGCCCATCATGTCGCCGACTTTAGCCAAAAAATCTTGGGGAGCGGTCGGAGTTGTCGGAGTCGGAGCGGGTGTCGGTTCCGGAGTTGCGGCAGGTTTGTCCGGCGGGAGTTTTTGCTCTGCCTCAGTCAAAATTCCTTCGGAAAATTCTTTGCAAGCTTTATCAAGTGCTTCGTCGGCGGTTTGTCCGGTCTGTCGCACTTCAAAAGTTTGTGAGAATAAAGGTTCGCCGCTCGAAATTGCGGAGAAAATTACGTCGGCGGTAAATTTTCCGACAATCGGATTTTTTGAAATGTCTTTTAATTCTTCGACCGCAGACCGTTTTTCCGCATCGGTGAGAAGATTTGTATCGTTTCCGTTTTCGTCTTTGCCGATACTTTTTCTCAAGAGTTCCATGACTCTGCTTTTTTCGCTTTTCGCCTCGTAAACTTTCACGTCACCGATTATGACGCGAAGATAATATTCCGTTTGATCGAAAGATTCGGTTAAAGAGAAAACCGAATTTTTTTTCGCGTCGTTCGTAAATGTTTTTCTCAAAACATCTGCGACGGCGGTTCCTTTGTCGCCGGCTACGCTTTCAATCGACACGTTCAAAAATTTTTTCTCCGCGTGACATTGGACTGCGGTTAAGCATATCATGAAACAAATGATTGCCGGCATTAAAAAAATTTTCTTCACTTTGCAAACCTCCCAAAATTTTTTTCGTTGCCCGAATTTTACTATACCACGCGAAACATTTTCAACGGAAATATTTTCTAATCGACTCTTCACGCTTAGGGCGTGTCGGTAAAGACGAACGCACGCCGATGACGGTTATTTTTCCGTCCGGACTTTTTCTTGAAATATGTACGATATTCCTGCGAAATTTTTCCTCGTCGGACGAAAAAATTCCACGTCACGTCGCACATTCTTACTTTACCGACACACCCTAACTTGCAACAATTTTTTACGAGCCGGAATTTTCCGGTTTTGATCCACAAAAAATTTTCCAAGCCTCACGATAACATTTTTCAACCTCCCGAACGTATCTTTCACCGTCCATAAATTTTGATTGCAAAAGATGTTCGCGAAGTCCGGCATGATAAGCGGCAGTCAATTCTTTGTGTCGTCCCAAGTGGACGGCTTTTTTTATGTAGTCCATAGAATTTTTTGCAATGAGTTCGGACAAATCGGCGGAAGTCAAAATAGATGCGCCGAAACGCGAGCCGTGAGATTTTCCGCGCAATGTTACGACCGGCACGCCCATATAAAGAGCTTCGCAAGTCGTCAGCCCTCCGTTGTACGGGAAAGTGTCCAGCGCAACGTCGATGTCGCGATACTGTTCGAGGTAGTCCGGACTGTAGGGAAGAAGTTTCACCGCGCCGAGAGGAAAGCTGACTTTTTTCAACCTGTCGAAAACAATTTCGCGCCCGGCCGGGATACTGCAAATTTTATTTTTGATGACCAGAACCGAATCGGGGACGGCCTCCAAAATTGCGCGCCATAAATATAAAACTTCGTCGGTGACTTTCGCGAAATTGTTAAA
>CAJOFG010000183.1 GCA_905233965.1 uncultured Selenomonadaceae bacterium | reverse complement strand
GCTTGTTCTTTAACGCCCAAACGCTTCGACGCACTGTCGCGACCGTTACGAGTCGAGCTTACGCCTTTTTTGTGAGCGAACATTTGCAAATCGAATGTAAACATTTTGTTCACCTCCGTGAAAAAATTTTTCTGTTACGAATCATTTTCCGGGAATCCGAAATTCGACATCAAAGTTATCTGAGCCGACGCGGAAGGAACGGAAAAATCTTTTGTTTCGGAGTCCGAAGTGATTTTCAGTTTGAAAGCTTGCGGAGCGATTTTTTCAATTTCGCGCATACCGATTAACATTGTCTGAAAAGCGGCTTCGGTTAAATCGTCTGCAGGTTGTTTCAATTTCAAAACGAGATGACCGTCGGCGGACTCTCCGGTAATTTCCCGGTGCAGGTGGTTCATAATGCAAAGAAACGCCGCTTGAGAAAGTGCGGAAATTCCGGCGCAATAAATATCGAAACCTTTCGGTGCGGTATTGCTGTGCCCGTTAATTTTGAAACCTCTGATCTTCCCGTCGTCCTGCTTGAAAATCTCCGCGAAAATCATAAATCAGACCTCAATTTTTTCAATCTTGACTTTTGTGAACGGCTGACGATGTCCCTGACGACGACGATAATTTGTCTTGTGTTTGTATTTGAAAATACGAATCTTGGGACCTTTGCCGTTTTTGACGACAGAGCCGGTAACTTTCGCGCCGGAAACGAGCGGCTGACCGATTTTAATATTGTCACCGTCCGCGACCGCGAGAACCTCTTCAAAAGTTACGGAACCGCCTTCTTCGACTTCAAGCTTTTCGACAATGATTTCGTCGCCTTCGGAAACTTTGTACTGCTTGCCGCCGGTTTTAATTACTGCGTACATTTTTAACACCTCCGTCCGGATGAACTCGCCGATTTCGGTACGAAAAAAACTTTTTCGATTTTGTAACCTCATCGTGCGGTAATGAAATTTCAAACTCGGAAAGAATATCACATAAAATTTTTTGCGTCAACCGATAAATTTTTTGTCGCCGCGTCTCGAATAAAAAAATCGCCGAAGGAAAGCATTTTCTTCCTCCGGTGATTTTTTTTCGGATTTAAATTTTAATCTCGGGTACGTTCATTGACGTGATATGAATCGGTGTGCAAATATTCCTCTTTGACAACTTGACCGTCTTTGTAGTAAACGCGGTAAAGTGACGGAGCCAAACGTGAACCGGCGTGTTCAAGCGCAACGGTCGTTCCGTTCAAGTCGGCTTTCGTTCCCAAAATTGCAACTTCCAAAGTCGAGCCGGTTGCGTAAGCCATGAGATAAACCGGATGTTGCAAATCGTTTCGGAATTTGAAATCCAAAAGATCGTCGGCAACCGTCGCATCTCTGCCGGGCGCAATGTAAGAGGACGGATAATAATGCGGCGAACGTTCCGTCGGAGTGAGTCCGGCAAGAAGTACCGCATTGTAAAGCGTCGAGCTTACCTGACAAACTCCGCCGCCGTAATCGTCGGTAAATTCTCCGTCAATGATAACGCCGGCTTTTTTGTAACCCGCCGCCGCGTCCCGGTGACCTACGGTCGTGTTGAAAGAAAATTCCCAACCCGGTTTGATAATTTTGTGGCAAAGAGCATTCGCCGCAATCCAAATATTATCTCCGCGATCTCCCGGATAGTAGGCGGTGGAAAAACTTCCGATAACCGAATCGATATTTTGCAAATCCTCCGTTTTGATGAACGGTTCGATATTTTCCGGCTCCAGCGCGATTTTTTCTGCGGAAAGATTCAGATTTTCCAACTTGTCTTTGAGTGAGCCGACAACTTTTTCCGTGTCCAACTTTTTACCGACAATTCCGGGATAACGTTCGATTAACCCGTTCGGGTGGAGAATACAAAAAGCGTTCGCCGGCTGACGATTTATTTTCGCGGCAATTTCGTCGAGTTTGTTTTTCAAAAGGTCTTCGTCAAAAGTGGCAAGCAATTTCACTTCGCGCCCGTTCATTCGACAATCGGTCTGTTCGATAAAATTTTTTATAAGTCCTTTGCCGCGTCCGTAATTTTCCGCGACCCGAGCCGCCTCGTCAATTTCGGGTGTCCAGTTGATGTCTGCCGGTGTCACTTCAAATTCGCCGTTCTCGAAAGTAAAAGTTATGGAATGAATTTTTTTGTCGGCATCTTTTTGCAAAATTTCTTTCGTCGTGCCGGGAAGAAGTCCGCCGAGTTCGCGCCCTTCGTAAGATACTCCCTCCACAATTTTTGTCCCGGCGGATACCGAGTAAGATACGGCAAGCGCGACGAAAAGTGCGACAACCGGCAAAGTCAAAATGCCTGCCGTAACTTTTTTTGCGGTTGTAAAATTACCGAAGTCAATTTTTCCAACCTTTGGAAGTTCCATTTTTTTTTAACCCTCCTTTTTAAATATTCTCAAAATCGAAAAGTTTCGGTTCGTTTGAATTTATTTTGGGATAGGGAATATTCATGTGTTCGTAGCCGGCTTCGGTGACGACGCGACCGCGAGGAGTCCGCATGATGAAACCGAGTTGCAAAAGATAAGGTTCGTAAATGTCCTCAATCGTTTCGCGCGTTTCGCTGATTGATGCGGCGATCGTTTCCAAGCCGACCGGTCCGCCGCGAAATTTTTTTATCATCGCGTCTAACATTCGCCTGTCAGTATGGTCTAAGCCCATTCGGTCGACTTCCA
>CAJOFG010000182.1 GCA_905233965.1 uncultured Selenomonadaceae bacterium | reverse complement strand
TCAATTCCGAAAATCAATTCAATCGCAATTCGGCGAAACGATTTATCTTCATTTCTTCCTTGTAGTCCAGCAACAATTTTTCAATATCGTAAACCGGTTCATAACCCAAGTCCGCCCTAGTTTTTGTAACATCCATCAAAAATCCTCCGCTGTTCGATTTTTCCGGACGGTAAATAATTTGCGAAGAATTTTCCGAAGGTGAAAAAATCTTTATAATTGCTTCGATTTTTTCTTTGAGAGTTATCGGAATACCCGTTCCGACGTTGTACAGACCGCCGCTCAAATTGCTTTCAATCGCTTTGCAAAAAATTTGACTGCAATCGTAAACGTGACACATATCCGTCGAATAGTTCGGATCTCCCCACAATTCTATCGGCTCACCTTTCATCGCTTTGTCAATGAAAAGATAAAACGGACGCAAAGTCTTTACACCGTTCGGGAAATAATAACGATTGGGGCTGTAAGAGTATATGGACGGAAATCTGAAAATAAAATTCTTTAAGCCGTATTTTTGATGATAGTGTTCAATAAATTCAATGCAGGCATTTTTTGAAATGACATATACGGCATGATCGTCTGTGTAGCTGAATTTTTTCGGCAAATCGCTTTTTAAAGGAAGGTTACCGTTTACATGAAGTGAAAATAAAATTCTGTCGGCGCGAATTTTACGGCAATATTCAAGTACATTCCAAGTGCCGATAATGTTTGCCTGTAAATATTGCTCGGGTTTGTAACCGACCATGTATGCCGGTATTATAGCCGCCAAATGCACGACGGCAAAAACATTTTCGGTCGGGAGTTTTGAAAAATCTTCCGGCTTTGTAATGTCAACGCTGAAATAGGGAATTTCCAATTTTTCGAAAAAATTTGTTTCTCTGCGTCCGGAAGCAATTACTTCAAAATCCGAACCGGAAAAATATTCCTTCATGTATTTGACCATGTAAGAACCGACATTGCCGGTCGCACCGAAGACAACAATTTTTTTCATTGAACACATCTCCTCATGATTAAAACAAAATGTATGACGACAAAAGCTTTTTTAATTGTTTAACGTCACAAAACATCATGACATCAATTATCGACAAATCCGGGACGAATTCATTCTTGAATTGTCTGTACTCCGTGACGGGGGGGGGTAGTGATTTCAAGAATTTCAAGTCGATATTTCTTGTCGCAAAATCTTCATGGGAGTACAATTCGGTTCCGCCGAATGCATTGTAATATTCAGACGCTCCCAGCATTTCGCAAATTGCCAAGAGTTTGTCTTGCCCCTTCAAGGAATTGTCTTTAGGTATTTCGGAAGAAACGATAAATTTTGTTTCTATTTCCAAAAAATTTTTTACCGCCTCAAGTTGATTGATTAAAAACGGTGCAAGTTTGTCCGAGTCGAACGAAAATATTTTTTCGATAAGCGGCATAACTTTTCGGAATTGCGGAGCTTTTTTGTATGCAAACTCGATTGTCCGGAGCAATTTGGTTATTTTTCTCTCGTCTCTGTCCCATGTCAATTCGTTGATTAACTTGTTCGGACTTTTTTCTTTCATCGGCAGATGAAAAAAATTTGCCTTGCCGTTTACTAAAATTCTGTTCCTGTTAATCCAACCGCCCTTTATGTAATTCACATCATCATATATAACGTATTGGTCAACCGCATTCATCAACTGCCAGTATCCCAAGTACGGGAAAAAATACGGTTGCATTACTCCGAGTTTCATGTGGAATAATCAGTCTCCTCAAATTTTGTCTGCAAAAAATTTTCATTTTAATCCGGTTCATTTCATAACTTATTGACATCACGGATAATTTTGCAAATATTATCGACCGTTTCAAGCGGCAAATCCGGGTAGAAGGGCAAAGTCAGAACTTGACCGGCAATTTTCAAAGCTGTCGGCGTTTCCTCCGGATTAAATTTTCCGGCGTAACATTCAAAAGCATTTGTCAGGGGATAAAAATATTTTCGAGCATGAATACCGGATTTTGCCAACTCGGAAAAAACTTTGTCCCGTGCAGCACCGAAAAACTTTTCGTCGAAAATTACCGGGAAGTAAGCATAATTCGGGGTAACGTCCTTTTGAACGAAATTTAATTTCAAGCCGGCAATATCGCCCAAATTTTCAATGTAACGGTCGAAAACTTTTTTCCGCGCCGAAATATTTTCGTCGAAGTGTTTCAAATTGCAAACACCCATCGCCGCGCAAAATTCGTTCATTTTGGCGTTTGCTCCGACAGCGTCCACCGTTTCCGGTCCGCTTATGCCGAAATTTTTCAAGTGATAAAGTTTTTTCCCGAATTTTTTATCCGCGAAACAAGCCGCGCCGCCTTCAATGCTGTGAAAAACTTTCGTCGAATGGAAACTGAAACAAGATACGTCGCCGAACCGGGAAATATTTTCGCCCTTGTATTTTTCTCCGAAAGCGTGCGCCGCATCGTAAATTACTTTCAGATTGTATTTTTTCGCGATACGGGTAATTTCTTCGACGTTGCAAATATTTCCGTAGACGTGAACCGGCATTATCGCTCCGGTTTTTTCGGTAATCAAGTTTTCTATTTTCGCAACGTCAATCGTGAAGTCTTCCGGATTTATGTCGCAAAAAACCGGTGTCAAATTGTTTCTGACAATCGCATGGGTTGTCGAGGCAAAGGTAAAAGGAGTGGTGATAATTTCCGTGCCGGGCGAAAATTCAAACGCCTGCAAAGACAATTCGATCGCCATGTGACCGTTCACGAAGAGTTCGACATTTTCCGCGCAAAAAAATTTGAGCAACTCCGATTGAAAAATATTGTGGTACTTGCCCATATTGGTAAGCCAACGACGTTGCCAAATATCTTTCAAAAATTCGTTGTACTCTTCAAAGTCCGGCATTGACGGACGGGTTACAAAAATTTCTTCCAACTTAATCACTCCTTTACCGATTTTTTACTTCACGACATACCTCAGATTGTATACGACGCGCTTTAACATATCCGGAGCAAATTCGGCAATTTTGTTGTAAGCGGATTGTGCATCTTCCGGCTCTGTTGCAAGCACTATGACATCGTAATCTTTAATCTTCAAACGTTCCGGAGAGACAACGGAATCGTCAAACTCTTCCGGGTGTTCGTCAACCGTTGCAACCACTTCGCAACGTTATCGACACCGTCAAAAGTTTCGTCCAAAAGTTTTTGTCGTTCCGGGATAATTTCTCCGACGAACATAAAGTTTATTTTTTTATCAGAAGCTGTGTTCACAGAGATAATTTTTCGCATAGCAACGACATTTCATAAAAACTCAAAAACGGCATAATTACTGACAAAATTTTTTTATGAACACGC
>CAJOFG010000181.1 GCA_905233965.1 uncultured Selenomonadaceae bacterium | reverse complement strand
CTGAGAATCGATGCGCCGCGCAAACTTCGGTCGCCGCCGACAACAACGAGACCCTGAATCCCGCGATCCACCAAATTTTTGTATCCGAGCATACGACCTTCCGTCGTTTGGAAACGTTTGCAACGGGCAGTCCCGAGGAAGGTTCCGCCGCGCTGAATAATGTCGCTGACATCTTTGGATTGCATTTCAAAAATTTCTTCGTCCAGCATACCGTGATAGCCGCCGCGAATACCCCAAACTTTTACGCCCTGATGAAGAGCCGTCCTGGTCACGGCACGAACCGCCGCATTCATTCCCGGGCTGTCGCCGCCGGATGTCATAACTGCTATACTTTTGAGCATACCGAAATCCTCCCTTGCCGATACATAACTTTGAGCAGCGAGTCCCGCCCAATCTCTTTTTGCAATAATAACATAATTTTCGGGAATTGCAAAACAGTTTTTGTTTCCCGGAAAAATTTTATTTCATGACGACCGGAATGTTGAGCGTAAAAGTCGTTCCCTTTCCGGGCGCGCCGTCCACGTCGATTGTTATTCCGTGATTGTCGGCAATCCATTTTGCGATTGAAAGACCCAAGCCGCTCCCGTTCACGTCGTCAACCAAAGTTTCGGAGTCGATGCGGAAAAATCTTTCAAAAATTTTTTCCCGGTTCTCCGGTGCAATTCCTATCCCGGTGTCCGCAATACTCAACCGGATTTTATCGCCGTCAAGAATCGAGTTGACGATAATTTTTCCGCCGGGCAGCGTGTACTTCGTCGCGTTGTCCAAAAAAATTCTGAGCATTTGTCGGATTGTCGTTTTGTCCCCGTAAATTTGCGCGGAATCGTTTCGCGGCAAAGTGACTTCGTGAGTGTCGGTAACGGTAATCATTTTTTGCATTGAGTCGCCGACAATTTCGGAGAGGTCGAAAATTTCTTTGTTCAACTTCTGCCGGTTTCTGTCGGTGCGTGCAAGGAAAAGCAAATTTTCGAGAAGGCTCTGCATATTTTGCGCTTCGGAGCGAATTGCCTCAACGCCTTCCTCCATCAACGCTTTATCTTCACTGCCGTATTTCTCCAGCATTTCGATGTAACCGGCAATGACTGTTGCCGGCGTTCTCAATTCGTGCGATGCGTCGGAAACAAATTTTTGTTGCTTGGAAATTCCGCCCTGCAACCTGTCGAGCATTTCGTTGAAAGTTTTCGCAAGTTCGGCAAGTTCGTCATTCGCCGGCGGTATCGGAACGCGCTTGTCCATTTTGCCGAAAGCAATTTCCTTCGCAAGTTTTATCATTTGAGTTATCGGACGCAAAACCGTTCGACTGATAAATTTTCCGAGAAAGACGGCGATTAAAATTCCGAGAATGTCAATCGCGAAAAGTGCCAGCTCCAAATTTTTGAAAACATTCATCCGGGCGGTAATCGTTCGGAAAAAATACAGCGTGACGTGTTCGCCTTTGTAAACGTAATCCATGCGCGCACGGTAGACCAGAGCATTTCTTATCTTTGCAATTTCCAGATCCGGATCGGTAAGGAAAGGCGGATTTTTCATTATGTTTTCTTCAAAAAGTTCGTTCGACGGATAACGACTGTCGGTGTCGGCAATAATCGTTCCGTCCTCTTTAATTACGCGAACGATGACGCCGGGTACCAGAGGATCGCGAATGGCATCTTTTTCCAACGCGCCGGGTTCACCGTTTTCCAAATCCTCTATGAACGATTGAACATTTTTCATGCTGAATTCAATCGTCCGGGAGGCGGGCATATAGAGCGCGATTGAAATTCCGTACCAGACGGCAATATTTATCAGGACGAGCAAAGCCGCGTAACAAACGGCGTAAATAAAAGTTATCTTCGTGGAAATTTTTGAGTCGTGATATTTCCGACGAATATTTTCAATCACAGATATAAAAATCACCTGCCGAAATTTTTTTAACCAAACTTCCCGGCAACAAATTCATCTTCAATTTTTTTCGGCGTTGAAAAAAAATATCCTTTCACGTTTAAAATTTTCTGCCGGAGATTTTTTTTTCGTCCGCTCCGGAATTTATTGCACGTCATAAAATTTTCCGGTAAACTTCGCGCAGAAAAATTTTTACGGCAGGTGTTACGATGAGCGAAGCATTAAAAAATCTCGGCAAAGTTTCCGCATACGTTTACGATTATTTTCCGGAAGTTTTGGAAGTTATCCCGAACAGAAACGCAAACAGAAATTATTTTGTCCGACTGACGAGCGACGAATTTACTTGCGTTTGTCCGGTGACCGGGCAACCCGATTACGCGACGATTAAAATAATGTACATTCCGGACGAAAAACTTGTGGAGAGTAAAAGCTTGAAACTTTATCTGACGAGTTTCCGGAACGTCGGAATTTTTCATGAGGACGTTGTAAACAAAATTTCCGACGACTTGATTAAAATTTTGAATCCCCGTTACATTGAAGTCGAAGGTTTTTTCAAAGTGCGCGGAGGAATTTCGATTGAGCCTTTTGTAAATTTCGGGCGCGGAGAGTTTGAAGAGTTCGCAAGCAAAAGACTGCTCGAAAAAAAATAAGCGAATAAAAAAATTCGGGAATTTTTCAACTCCCGAATGTACCGGGCGTGTCGGTAAACTCAGGAGATAAAAAAGACATAAGCAAAAACTTTTGGTAAAATAAAATTGAAACAAAAACCGAAAGGATATGCTTATGTCAGAAATATTTTACCACAA
>CAJOFG010000180.1 GCA_905233965.1 uncultured Selenomonadaceae bacterium | reverse complement strand
CGTAAGAATAAATTTTATCGCGCCAAATTATTGCGTCCCGGTCGGAAATTTTTTTAAATTTGTCGAGCAAAAAATCCAAGTGCATGATTTTAAACGCCCCCCAAGTAAAGAACCTGACCGGTTACGAAATTGCTTTCCTCACGGATAAAAAAATCAATGACGTTTATAACGTCCTCAAACTTTCCGAAACGATGAATTGCCTGACGTTGCAAAAGGCGCGTCATTTTTTCTTCCGGCACGCCGCGAACCAAATCGGTTTGTATCGGAGTGGGACCGACTGCATTAACCGTTATTCCGAAGTCGGCATATTCGCGAGCCAATGTTTCCGTGAGTGAAACAATCGCGGCTTTTGACGCGGCATAAATTGCTTCGCCTTCAAGTTTCAGCGGAGTGGCAACGGTTGCAAAATTTACAATCCTTCCGAATTTTTTCTTCTGCATAATTTTTGCCGCCTCACGACAAAAAAGAAAAGTCCCGAAAGTGTTTGTGGAAAAAATTTTTTTTACGGTGTCGAACGGCGTAAGCAGAGAATGATTCATCGAGGCGATCCCGGCATTGTTTATGAGTACGTCGAGCTTGCCGTACTTTTTTCTTATCTTGCCGAACATTTCCGTAACTTTTTTTTCGTCGCTCACGTCAAGTTCAAAATGTTCATAGCCCGGAAAATTTTCCGACCAATCCGGCAAAGAGCGACTGCAACCGATCACCGTATCGCCGAGTGACAAATAATGTTCCGCAAGTGCTTTGCCGATACCTTTGCGTGTTCCGGTTATCAAAATAATTCTTGAAGTCATTTTATTCCTCCAAAAGTTTTTTGATGTATTCGGAAAGAGTTCCGACCGTCCGGAAGGGACTGTTTTTTTGCGACATTGCCTTTTCGTTTGTGAGGGCGATATGTTTTCCGTATTCGTCGGCGACCGCCTGTTCAATATCGACGAGCAACCTTACAAAGTCGACCGAATCCAGTACCCCCCCCCGTCCGAAGAGGACGGTTTCATCGCCCGCCGAAGTGTCAACCTTGTCGTCGAGAAGTTCGTTGTAATCTTCGACTTGCTCCAAAATAATTTTGCTTACGTCTTTCACGGTAAAATCAAATCCTTTCAAATCTTATTTTTCAAACAAGAAAACGCGATTTTCAAAACCGTCCGCTTTAAATCCGAATCCTTCATGAAAACGTTTCATCTTTTTTTCGCGCACATGAATTATTTGCCGCCGAACATTTCCGGTAAGCTTTATGTATTCGTCCCTCAGAAGTAAGCCGCAAAATTTCGGGCGATATTCCGGACGCGTCAGCCAAAAAATCCATTCTGCCGATGCCGGCTTGCGACGAAAAATAATTGCGGACACAATTTTATTGTCTCTCCGGAGTTTCAAAATTTCCCGGTTCTCCGCAAACTCTCTCAGTTCGTCAATGTCCGGAATTTGATCGCAACGAACGTCGAAAGTGTCAATGAGCATTTGCAAAATCTCTTCGCAATCCTCTTTCGTCGCGTAAAAATCCGGGTCAATTTCCCCGTAAAAATTTTGCTCCGAAATTTTTGTCAATCGCGTTTGTGTTGCGTGATGTTTAAAACCGAGTTCAAGCAAATTTTTTTGGAAAGCGTCTGACTCCTCCCGGTTGCGCGAATCCGAAAAAATTTCAACCGTCACCGGCAAATTTGTTTCCGGCAAAAAAAGTTTAGCATTGTCGCAAAAATCTTTTTCGTCGGAGGTAACGAAACCGAGTTTGGAAAAATTTTCAAACTCTTGCATGACGAATAAAGTTTTGTCCGTGAGATGATACTTGAGATTATTTTTCGTCATGAGTTTTTGCAATTCTTTGTCGCCGGCAAAAAAATTCGTGAAAAAATTTTCGCCGCTTTCCATTACAAAATTTTTCGACCGGCGAATTTCATCAATGCTTTTTGCGGGCAAAAAAAATTCCGGATTTTCTCCGCCGGATTTATTTTTTTCCAATTCAATCACCCTCCTTTTACTCAATCAATCGGCAAATCAAAAATTTATTTTGCTCCGCCGAAGGGATACAAAAAATTTTCGGGTCTCCGTC
The DNA here is from genome assembly GCA_905233965.1 of uncultured Selenomonadaceae bacterium. Lineage (GTDB taxonomy): Bacteria > Bacillota > Negativicutes > Selenomonadales > Selenomonadaceae > Quinella. The sequence continues at coordinate 653 of CAJOFG010000180.1, read as the reverse complement.
CGTTTGAGAATCGGAAATTTCATAATCCCCGATTTCATAAATTTTTCCGTTCAATTCGATTTTCGGTCGCGGCATTATATCTGCTCCGTGATAATCGGTTGCTCTCAAAAAACGATATGCTTTTTCAAAATTCCAATTCAAATCAAAATATCCGTCGTTCGGAATTTCATGAGAAAGATACAGCCGCCCGGTACCGGTTATTTCACTACCCCCCCCTTCGTCGCGGAGGTCAAGGTATCGAAATATTTTTCAAAAAGAGAAATTCCGGCTTCCGCAGACTTCATCAAGAGTGAAAGAGCCGTTTCATTTTCCGAAACAGGGACTTTTTCTTGAACGATAATTTTTCCGGTATCAATGCCGGAATTTACGAAATGCCAAGTCGCTCCGCCGAATTTTTCGCCGTTGTAAATTTCCCAAGTCGGAGCGTTCCTCCCGCGATAATGCGGAAGGTAAGCGTTGTGAAAATTTATTATTGTCAAATTTTCTTTGTCGGCAACACGTCGCGGAAAAATATAGGAATTGTGAGCACTGACAATCAAAGATTTTTCATCAAGTGCAAAAAGAAATTCGCCGAGTTCTTTCGGTTGAAAATTTTTGTATTCGACGTTCAGACGCCGGCAAAGAGGTTCGACGACGGGAAATTTTTCCTTCTC
>CAJOFG010000179.1 GCA_905233965.1 uncultured Selenomonadaceae bacterium | reverse complement strand
TTATTTCTTCGACTCTGCACGACAAAGGACGAAATATTGCAGAAAGTTTTTCGTATCGACGAAGACGAGGCGACCGGTTTCGTCGTAAAAAGTTCTTCACAAACAGTCGAAAAAAATTTGAACGGCCGGGAGAAACGCGAAAAAATTTATCGGGATATGCTTTGTAACGGAGTGGCGATTTCAAAGCTGAAAGACCGGAAAAAAATTCTCGATTTGTTGGGCGGCTATAATGACCTCAGACAGGCACGCAACACGATAAATCACGCAAGCGAAAAATCCGACCCGGAAATTTCCGAGCTGAAAATTAAAATCGAAAATTATCTCGACAAGTTGGAAAAATTTTGACGGGTGCAATGAAATGAAAAAGACACCGAAAACGCTGAACAAATTCGGTACATCTCACAAAAATTTGAGAAAGTTTTTGCGATTGGTTTCCTACGGTTGTTATTCGAGAAATTTGTTTGAGCGTCACGAAATTACCCCGCGCAGTTACGATGACTTTTTGCGTCGTATGCGTTTTTTTATTCCGCCGGAAAATATCCGAATTACTTGGCACAACAAATTTGCTTACGTCACTTTTGCCGGCGATTCCGAAAGCGATGCCGATAATTTTTTGTACAAATCTTTCCTGCTGAAAACCATTTTGCCGGAACCCTGTCTTTACGACGTAACGATTTTGCAAACTACGGAGCGCAAAGAAAAAAAATTTTCCCTGCAAGAAATTGTCGAAACAATCGATCCGGAAATTCCGCCGGGCGATGCGGATCTTCTCCAATCAATTCGTCGTCGATTGAACGAACTGACAAATTCCGGACTTTTGCGACGTTATTCGGAAAAAAATAAATTTCTCTACGCAAAAAATTTAAATCCGCTCGGAGAACTTGACGAAGAAGAAATTCAAATTTTGAACACGGCGGTTAATTTTTACAAAAATTTTTCAATGATTGAAACGGCAGGTTATTTTTTTGAAGACAGCCTGAAAAATTTATATCCTACTCCCGATTTGCCGAAAATGTTCCGGTTCAAAAACAATAATTTTGTCCGCATATTGGACGACGATATTTTATTGACCGTCGTCAACGCTCTGAACGCGAAGAAAAAAATTTCGGTGAAACCGGAAAAAAGACCGGCAATACCGGTTTTGCCACTGTCGATTGAAACGGACTTTGTTACCGGCAGACAATACGTCGTCGCTTTGAAAGGAAAAGAAACCGTTCGACTTCGGGTCGATAAAATTGTTGAGGCCGAAATTTCAAAAGAAAATTTTCCGGAAATAAATTTGTCCGCGAAAAAAAAATTGCGCCCGATAAATTTGCGTGTCCGATTCAAAAATCGTGATGAACGCGAAGAGCGGGAAAAAATTTTGCACGACGAACCGAATTTTAAAATCCTCACGGAAGGAGAAAATTTTTTTGTCTGTGCGATAGAAACGGAAGACCCGTTGCAATATTATCCGCGACTTTGGAATTTTCAAACGTGGGCGGAAATTTTGCCGGGTGCCGACGGACTTCGCGAAAGAATGAAAAAAGATGTGGAGGAAGTGTTGAAAAATTATGCGGACGCTTTTTGACTCAAGCAAAAATCCTCTTTTCCGGCTGATGTGCAGATTGGTGAACGAAATAAATTCCGGCGCAAAATTGACGAGGAAAGAAATAAGAAACCGAATTTTTTCCATGCCGGAATTTATTTATTTCGAGGCACCGGAAACGGAGAAGGAAGAAAATATAATTGATACTCTGTTCGATTTTGACGAAAACGGATTTGCCAAAAATCATATACGACAATCCGTGACCTTGCCGCCGAATGACGTTGAAATCGGTTTTTTGAAAACGATGCTTGAAGATGATGAAGTAAATTTTTTGTTGCCGGACGATTTGCGAAAAAAATTGTCGGAGCGTATCGAAAATTTTATTCCGCTGTACGGGTCGAAAAATTGGCACAAATTGCGCCCGAAAAACACGGAAGAACCGGAAGGAAAAATTCTTTCGGACAAGTTGTCCGTTTTGGTCGAAGCACTGCGGAAACGTTCGGAAATTTCTTGCGCCGGGAAAAAAATAATTCCCTGCAGATTGGAATACGATTTTTCTTCGGACAAATATTTTTTGCTTACTTGGTCGGAAGAAAAAAATATTGTCGAAAAAATTCCGGTCGGCAAGCTTGAAAAAATTTTACCGACAGAAAAAAATATCCCCGCCGATGTCGAGGAAAAATTTCAAAAATTTTATTCGACGAACACGGCGGAGATTTCCCTTTCCGTCCGCAATACGCGGAACGCCGTCGAAAGATGTTTCGCGCTTTTCGGAATGTACGAGAAAAAAGCACGCTTTCAAGATGACGGCACCTATCTTTTGACCGTCGAATATTTCAAACCCGACGAGGAAGAAATTTTGGAAAAAATATTTTCTCTCGGTGCGGCGGTAACGGTTTTGTCGCCGAAAAATATTCGTGAACGGATTATAAAAAAATTTGTCGCGATAAAAAATCTGTATCAATAATCCCTGAATCTGACGAAACGAAAAGTTGAAACGGTTCGGCTTGAGCCGTCCTCTTGAATGACGGACGAAACCATTCTTTCACTTGTCGCCGCGAATACGGGGATTTTATTTTTTTTCAGCCGACTTACCATAGCGAAAGTATAGTTAGTTCCAAAATTTTTTTCAAGTTCTCGTCAACTTTTTCGTCGACTTCGTCTTTGTCAAATTCCGGCGGAATTGAGGGAAAAGGCAAATCGGTTATCTCGCCGAATTTTTCTGCGGCGGCAATTTGTTCTTTGCTCCATTTGTCCGACGGGTGATTTGTGTGGTTCAAAAAAATTTTTTTCATATCGTTTTTTCATTCCCGGCGTTTTCAATTTCATCAAGCCCGGACAACATGAAATTTTCCAATTCCTTCGCCGAAGAAAATTCGCCGGTATCGTCGTTGCGGGCGTGGTTGCTGTGGTTGCGCTCGTCTTTAATGCGGAAATATTTTTCGGCTATGCTCAAAAATTTTTCTTCCGGTACGGTGACGGAAAAAATACCTTCCAAAATCATTATGTGAAGTTCAAAAGATTCCGGGTATTTGTCCTCAATATCTTTTGCAAATTGCAAACCGGGAAAAAATCTGTGCAAATGTTTTTCCTGAAGTTCATTTTGTATGAAAGCAATGATTCGTTTACTTCTTTCAAAACCTTGTTCAAGTTTCAACAATTCTTCGCCGAGTACATCAATGATTTCTCTTATCGGGTCGAGCTCCGGCGAATCAAGGTTAAGCAAAATTTTGGCATCTTTTCTCAAAGAGCTTAACAGTTCCAACTGTGAACGAAGACGACCTTCATCTTTACAGGAAATATTTTTTTCTTGCAAATAAGCCGAAAGTTTTTTCCACCATTCGTCAAAGTCAAATTTGTTTTTCCGCATCAAAATTGAGGCATCTGCTTTTATGGCGGCAAAATATTTTTTTCTGCCTGCAACGAGGTGATCTTGTCGCGGATTACATTCGTTAAGCAGATAGAAAAATTTATTCCTGTTCATCGAATCTTTTTCAACAAGTTCATCCAATTTTTTTGATTCTTTCTCGCTTTGAACGATAAAACCGTTTTCGCCGAGATATTCCGGGACACGCTCGGTATAAAGCGTCA
>CAJOFG010000178.1 GCA_905233965.1 uncultured Selenomonadaceae bacterium | reverse complement strand
ATTTCTTTTCTCAAGGGCGGAATGAATCACTTTTTGAACGCGATAGAAAAATCCGAACTTATTGCGGAACTTTCCGATTGGAGCGAATGGAAAAAACTTCGTCCGCTGACTTTTGAAGAAAAAAAGCCGCAAGTTTTGCCGGATCTTGCCGCCTTCAGAAAAAACGATTGGGTTAAGGGCGGGATTTTTTCCGATGTCGCCGTTGACGATTTTGTCGTATTAAACACGGTCAATCGCGGAATTTATCGGTTAAAAGTTCCGAGTTGGGACAATTCAAAATTTTCCGCACCGTGTCAATTTTTCTGCCCTGCGGGTATTCCCACTCAAAAAAGAATTGAACTTTTGCGGCAGGGAAAAATTGAGGACGCTCTGAAACTTGTTTTGAAATATACGCCTTTTCCGGGATCCGTTTGCGGGACTCTTTGCCCGAATCCCTGCATGGAAGGTTGCAGTCGCGGGAAAATTGACGAACCGATAAAAATCGGAGAACTCGGTTTAAATTCCGCAAATATCGAAATTGAGCCGCCGAATTTTTCCACCGGCAAAAAAGTCGGAATTATCGGCGGTGGAGTTGCCGGACTTTCGGCAGCTTGGCAACTTGCAAGATCCGGGCATGATGTCACGGTTTATGATGACGCTGAAAAAATCGGAGGCAAGTTGTCTCAAGTCATTCCTCATTCCCGGATTTCGCCGGAACTTTTGCAAACGGAATTGAATCGAATAGAAAAAATCGGCGTAAAATTTGTAACGAATTGCAAAGTTGACGGAGAAAAATTTAAAAACATTTGTGATGAAAATGATGCGGTCTTAATTGCGATCGGCGGTCACAAGGCGAGATATTTTAATTGGGAAGGCAAGGAAAAATTGACTTTCGGAATTGATTTTCTCAAAACGATAAATCGCGGCGAAAAACCGAAAATCGGGAAAAAAGTTGTGGTAATAGGCGGTGGAAATTCCGGAATGGACGTTGCCACTTCGGCTTACGAGCAGGGCGCGGAAAGTGTCGTCGTGGTCGATGTCGTAAAACCTGCGGCATTTCCGAAAGAAATAAGGCGGCTTGAAAATTTCGGCGGCAAAATTATTTGGCCTTTCATGACGAAAAAAATTACGGACGAAGGAATTTTTTCGGACGACGAAAGATTTATTGAGGCGGATCAAGTCATTGTTTCGATAGGTGAAGAACCGGTCCCGGATTTTTTGCCGGAAAATCCCGAAATAAAAAAGTTTCGCGGAAGTTGGCTGATTCCGTCGCCGGAAAAGAAGATTTTGCCGAAAGTTTTTGTTGCCGGCGATGTCATTAAACCCGGCAGGCTTACCGACGCGATCGGCGATGCCGGAAAAACGGCTTTGATGATCAATCAATTTTTGAACGGCGAAAAAATTACTCCGATTGAAAACAAAAAAATTATTCCCGCCGAAAATCTTTCAAGAAAGTTTTTTGAAAAATGTCACCGCCGCGAAATCCCGGACGCGATGCATGAACATTTGAGATGTATTTCCTGCGGAACTTGCCGGGATTGCAAAATGTGTTTAAATTCCTGCCCGGAAAAAGCAATTTCGCGAATTGAAAATTCGGACGGGACTTGGGAATATTTTTCCGACGAAAATAAATGTATCGGTTGCGGAATTTGTGCCGGAGTTTGTCCCTGCGGAGTCTGGAACATTCAAGACAATCCGGAAGAAATTAAAATGTACAGAACTTATGCAACCGCTTGATTGACGGTTGAAAAAACTACAAAATAAACCGGTTTGTGTCCGTTTACACAAGCCGGTTTATTTTCGATTATTCAGTCGCAGATAACGCCCTCTACCGCTCCAAAGAAAGCGGACGGGATTGCTGCCGTTTTTTGCCGACGATTTAACGTGCAAGGGTGAAGGATTTTAAAAATTTTCAACGAAAAGGTCACCCGATTTAACGGATTGATTCAAACAAAATTTTCGGAGGATTTTTCAGATGAAAAAGTTTTTGGCTTTAATTGCGGTTTTGGCAATAATTCTTTTCGGACTTTTGGAAATTGTTTTGCCGAAAGTTTTGACGGGAGTTTTAAAGGATCAAGTTTCCGAAATTACCGCCGCTCAAGAAACGGATTTGGAAGTAAATTCTTCACCTTATGCCAAAATTGCTTTCGGCGAAATTGACGGGCTGCACTGTTCGACCGGTGCCGGAAGGATCGGAGATTTGGACGTTCGCTCAATGTCTTTGGACGGCGAAAAAATTATGCTCGACATTCCGGAAATTTTGTTTCCCTCTCAAGATTTAAGTTCGCATGAACACGCAAACAAAATTTTGAGATCCGCCGGAAAACTTGAATTGAAAGGCGTTGTCGGTGAGGACGATCTGAAAAGTTTTTTGGAGAGAAAAGTCGACAAACTTCAAAACCTTGAAATTAAAATGACCGCGCAGGAAATTACCGCATCGGCAAACTTAAAGATTTTGGGAAGAAATGCCGACGTTGACCTTGCCGGAATAATTATTGCCGACGAAGGCGATCTGTACTTCAGAATGACCCGCCTTAACGTAAAAAATGCCCTGTTGCGTCACGTTCAGCTTGATAAATTTTTCGGCGACTTGAAAATTACCGACAGAGTAAATCTTCCCCTGAATTTAAAATTTGATTCGGTCGAATTGCGGGACGGTGAAGCGTTGGTTGTTGCCGTTTACGACAAGAAATAATTTTTCCCGAACGGAAGAGGTGAGGAGATGAAAAAACTTTTTGCGGCGGGTAAAGA
>CAJOFG010000177.1 GCA_905233965.1 uncultured Selenomonadaceae bacterium | reverse complement strand
CCGCGCAAAAAATAAAAGTACACTTCTCAGATTTTCCGATGCTCTTATAAATTCCGGCCATTTCGGTAAAAGTCATTTATTGCCCCTCCGAACCAAATTTACTGCTTTTGCTCCCGCGTTCCTGACTTTGCGTAAAGGTGAAACTCGGGTTTTAATTTTAGGCTTGATGTCTTTAGTCGCGGTGAAGTCGCCGCGTTTCAGGAAAGTGGATTTCATTTTGTCCGGCTTAAAAAATTTTCTCAAGACCTTTGACAATTCCTCCGGCTCCGGATTTGCCGAACAAGTAAAAATATCGACGGCAACATAGCGCATCGTAAAATAAATATGCAACGCGATATGCCCTTCGGAAGATGTGCCGACGATTGAAAAAGAATCTTCGTCGGTAAATTCGGAAGTCAATATCGGTTCTCCTCCGATAATGTCGCGCAAAATATTTTTTAATTCTTCGGTTTCGTAAATTTTTTTTGAGTCGCAATTATACAAATCGAGTGCGAGTTGTCGTGCGGAAATTTTCATTTAATTTTCTCCTGTCGTCAACGCGGAAATTTTTGCAAAAATTTTTGCCTTCAACAATCTGAGTTTAAATTCGGTGATTCCGAAATGCGGCTTGCGAATGTGTATCCGTTTCAAAAGGTAAGGATTAGTTTTTGTCGTGTTCAATCCGGGTTCGCCGGTGACTGCCGTCAAATATTTTTCCCGCTCCAAAATTTTCGTCATGTCGTGATTATATTTTCCGTTCGGGTATGAAAAGCTGTAAATCGTTTGAAAATCTTTCCATTCCAAAAAAGTTTTTGAAACGCCGATTTCCTCTTCGAGTTTCTCTTGATTCAATTCGGTCAACGTCAAATGGTTTGCCGTGTGCGAACCGACTTCAATGCCGCGACGTTGCAAATCGCGCGCCTGTTCGAGCGTCATGTAACCGGGAAAATCGAGAAAATTTGAAACGACGTAAACGACCGCCGTCATGCCGTGCGATTCCAAAATCGGGAGCATTTCGCTATAATTGTCCGCGTAGCCGTCATCGAACGTCAAAATAATCGGCTTGTCCGGCAAATTTCCCTTGCCGTGAACGACGCGCATAAAATCCTGTAAAGTTATCGTAGTATAACCGTTTTGTTGAAGATAATCAAGCTGGGCGGAAAATTCATCGGGCGGCACGTTGTAAACCGTATCGACAAATTCCGGATTGTTCGTCACCCGGTGATATTCCAAAATAGGAAAACCTTCCGGCTCCGGCGTGAAAAAAATGAATCCGGTAAAAAAAATAATCGCGGCAAAAATAACGACGCAAACTTTGCGCAAAAAAAATCAACTCCGTTTAAAAAATTAAAACGGAGTCATGATAGCACATTTTAAAAATTTTTTCCCGACTTTATAAATTTTGCTGTCCCAAATAATTATCGACGAATTGTTTTGCCGTGCGTCCGTTTCGTCCGGAATGAGTCATCTCCCAGCGAACACTTTCCACGCGCAAAGTTTCAGCGTCAAGTTCGATTCCGTTTTTCTTCAGCATATGCCGGATAATCGCCAAATATTCATTCTGCGACGGCGCGTCGTATCGAATGATTAAACCGAAACGATCCGACAGAGAAATTGTTTCGTTCACGCTGTCGTTGCGGTAAAGTTCTTCGCGCTCGTCAACCCGGTCGCGCCACGTTTCACGTATCAAATGCCGGCGGTTTGAAGTCGCGTAAATCAAAACGTTTTGCGGTTTCGACTCAACGCCGCCCTCAATCGAAGATTTCAAAAATTTATATTCCGGTTCGTCCTCCTCGAAAGACAAGTCGTCCAAAAAAATTATGAAGTGTCGCGAAGGTAACTTTCTCAACGTGTGCATAATTTCAAAAAGATTTTTTAACTGCGGTTTGGTAATTTGAACGAGCCGCAGACCTTTTGAATAGTATTCGTTGACAAGAGCCTTCACGCCGGAAGATTTTCCGGTTCCGCGTGCGCCGACGAGCAAAACATTATTCGCCGGCTTGTTCGCGAGGAAGGCGATTGTGTTTCTCGTAAGCAATTCTTTTTGATGTTCGTAACCGATTAAATCTTCGAGCGAAATTTTTTCAAAATGCCGAACGCCGACGATATTTTTTTTGCCTTCGTCCCAGCGGAAAGTTCTGCACGCGGCAATATCGCCGTAACCGAATTTCTTGTAATGTTCGATAAAAATTTCGGCAATTCGTCCGGCATCGTTCACATTTTCGAGTTGCCTTTCCAATTCGTCAAGCGATTCGATTTTATTTTTCTCCGTCGGAATGTATTCGCGGAGGAATGAAAAAGCCGGGTCGCAAATTTCGCCGGAAAAATTTTTCAAAAGAATTTCGATGTCGTGCCGAAAAATTTCGCGGAGACTTTCTCCGATTTTTCCGCCGGTAATTTCGACGGTTTCGGAAACCAAATTTTTTTCGTGCGCCAAAAAATAAATCAGGTATGCGCGAAAAATATTTCCGCTCAATCCGAGTCGCTCCGCTCTTTCGACAAGTTTGGCGGCTTTTTGAAATTCATCTGTGTCCGGATTAAAAATTTCGTCGTCCGTCAATTTTTTCAACAGGATTAAATTTTGCAAGTCCATGTTCCACCTCTGAAAAAAATTTATTCAAAAAAATTTTGACATAATTATTTGTTTTTGTCTACAAAATTTGCACAAAAAAATACCCTTGTTAAATGCAAGAAGAAATGAGACAGTCATTGAAAAAATTTTCAGGAGTTTGCCAATCAAGTATTTTTCGTGGCAAAGTATTAAAATAATTCTTTATG
>CAJOFG010000176.1 GCA_905233965.1 uncultured Selenomonadaceae bacterium | reverse complement strand
AAAACTTTCGATCAAACCGCGCTTGTCCGGAAACTCATGCCGCATCGCGGAACGATAACTTCACGCGAACCGAATGAAACGGAACATCAGGACATAGAATTCGGTTTAATGGTCGCGAAAGAATTGGGAAGGCTCGACATCGGACAGACCGTCGTCGTAAAAAATCGTGCGGTCATGGCGTTGGAGGCAATAGAAGGAACGGACGCTTGCATACTTCGCGGAGGAAAACTTGCGAACGGCGGCGCGGTCGTCGTGAAAGTTTCAAAACCGAATCAAGATGACAGGTTCGACGTGCCTACTGTCGGCAAAAAAACTTTGGAAGTCATGGCGGAAGCCGGAGCAAGTGCTTTGGCGATTGAAGCGGACAAAACTCTTTTCGTCGATATGGCAAACACCGTTGCCTTCGCGAACGAAAAAGGAATTGCAATCGTCGCGGTGTAAAATTTTTGAAGGGAGAATTTCTAAAATGTTTGGAATAGGTGTACCGGAACTCGTTTTGATTTTGGTAATCGGCTTGGTCGTTTTCGGACCGGGAAAACTTCCGGGAGTCGGCAAGGCACTCGGACAGAGCATCAAAGAATTTAAGCAGGCGAACTCCGACGAAAAAACGATTGACGTTACCGAAAAAAAAATTGACGCGGACAACGATAAGAAATGACGGACTCACAAGATAAATCCGCTCCGGAAACCGGCGAAGAAAAAATTTCGGAAGAGGTCACGGAGGACGACGGCACAATGTCGCTGACGGCGCACTTGGAAGAGTTGCGCTCCCGGATAATAAAAAGTTTGCTTTCCGTCGTCATCGGAAGTTGCATAACGTATTTTTTTCTGGACGAAATCACGAATTTTTTGATGGCTACGGTCGGCAAGCTTTACTATATGCAACCGGGCGAAGCGTTTTTCACTTACCTGAAAATTGACATCATTACCGGATTTTTAATCGCGTTGCCTGTGGTTTTTTTTCACGTCTGGAAATTTTTTTTGCCGGCATTGACGAAATCGGAGCGGGCTGTTTTGGGAATAATCGTTCCGGTTTCCGTACTTCTTTTTTTCGCAGGAATGGCTTTTTCGTTCTTCCTGATTTTACCGGTGGCGTTAAAATTTTTTATGGGATTCGGCACGGAAAATTTGCAGACGATGTTTTCTTTCCAAAATTATTTTGACTTCGTGATTTTATTCGTCCTGCCTTTCGGATTCGTTTTCGAGTTGCCGCTTATTATAACCGTGCTGGGACAAATCGGAATTTTGACGAGCGAATTTCTGGGCAAGTACCGGCGAATAGTTTTTTTCCTGTCGTTCATCATCGGTGCGCTTGTCACTTCACCGGACGTTTTTACTCAAGTCGCCGTTGCAATTCCGGTAATGATGCTTTACGAAGCCGGTTATTTAATCGTCAAATACATTTTGAAAAAATAATTTTCGGAGGATTTTTTGTTACTCTCTCTTTAAAATCCGAATGTGAATATTTTCGCCGTGCCTGATTTGTGCCGGAATGCAGTTGTTCCGGAAATAAACCTCCTTATGGTTACAGACAATTTATTTTACCAAAATGCGGCGAAAAGCCCCTTGCTCCGGCTATGGGGCTGAAAGCCGCCTTTTTCTTGCTCAAAAAAGTTTTAAATGTTAAAATGATTCTGCGGAGGTGAACGCAATGAAAAGTTTTCGGTTCAAGTTGTACAAATCGGACAAAAACGCAAAACTGCATAAACAAATAAACGCGGCAGGTCTCATCTATAATCATTGCATTGCCCTCCATAAACGCTACTACAAGATTTTCGGCAAATACTTAAATAAAAATCAACTGCAGAAACATCTTGTAAAGCTTAAGAGAATGCCTAAATTCGGTTATATCAAAGAAATAGGTTCACAATCGGTTCAAGACATAACTGACAGAATCGACAAGGCTTTCCGGTTATTTTTCTCAAATTTGAAACGAAAGGTCAGATGTTCTCCGCCAAATTTTAAGAAAGTTGTACGATATAAATCATTCACTCTGAAACAAAAAGCGGGTTGGAAATTAGACGAGAACACCTGTACTTTAAAAGTAAACGGGCAAAACTATCGCTATTTCCGGTCACGAAGAATAAGCGGCAAAGTAAAAACGGTAACAATAAAGCGCGACAGTTTGGGCGATTTTTATGTTTGTATCGTGACGGACGCAAAAGATTTTGCAGTTGAAACGCGAACAGGTAAAAGCGTCGGTTTCGACTTCGGTTTAAAAAAATTTTTAACTGCGTCGGACGGGAAAGACATAATCAGTCCGCTGTTTTTTGCGCAAAATTCAACCGCGATAAAAAATGCTTGCAAAAATCTTTCAAGAAAAAAGAAAGGTTCAAACAATCGGCGAAAAGCAGTTTTGAATCTTGCGCGATTGTACAGAAAAACATTTAATCAACGACACAACTTTCATTTTAAATTGGCGCGCCGACTTTGTTTGGAATACGAAACAATTTGCATAGAAGATTTAAACTTAAAAGGAATGCAAAAATTATACGGAAGAAAGATTGGCGATTTGGCGTTCAGTGAATTTGTAAATATCTTAAAGTACACGGCGTCAAAATTCGGAGTAAATGTCGTTGAGGCAGACAGATATTTTGCAAGCAGTCAGATATGCCACTGTTGCGGCTGTAAAAATCCTGAAGTTAAGGATTTAAATGTACGCGAATGGGTATGTCCGAAATGCGGCACCAAACACGACCGAGACAGGAACGCCGCAAAAAATATTTTGAATTTTGGGTTGGGGCATCGACCCTTGCAGGAGACCTTGTAAGACTTAAT
>CAJOFG010000175.1 GCA_905233965.1 uncultured Selenomonadaceae bacterium | reverse complement strand
TCGTTTGCGGCGTGAGGACGATACTTTCGTCGTCGAACACATCTTGAAAAATCGGCGTGAGTTCTTCAAAGATTTTATTTGTATCCATTTAAAATTCCTTTCCTCCGGTTTTCAATTCCAAAAGTTCAATCTGCCCGACGTTCTCACCATACATGAATGCCACGCGACGATTTCCGATTGCCGGAGCCGGTTGCGGTTCGCGAATCAACAAAAAATTTTCCGACTGCAACTCCCGGATTTTTTCCTCCAAATTTTCGCACTCGTAACAGATGTGATAAGGTCTGCTGCCTTGTGCGCGAAATTTCTCGGAAAAAAGTTTGCAACCTTCGCCGGGCGAAATCATTTCAATTATCGTACCCCCCCCCGTCTCACCGAACCGCATGAATTGAATAAAAATCTTTCGTATTTCGTCAAAAATGCACCGAGATTTTTCTACGTAACCGATTTTTTTGAAATCTTCGCGCGCTTTCTCGATATCGTTGACAAAATAACCGATGTGATGAATTTTCATACTTTTTTCTCCTCAAGCCGTATAAAATTTTTTTGCGGCACGGAGTCGGAAAGTTTCAAACTCCAAACGCCGGAATTTTCGTCCTCCGAAACTTTTTCAAAACCGAAATTTTTATACAAACCTTTTACTTGTCCGTTTTTTTTCGTCCGGAACCAATAACCGACCAATTCGGCGGCTCCGGATTTTTTTGCACGTTCAACCAAGTTGTTGAGCATAAAATTTTCAACGTCGCGCTTTAAAACCCTGCAACTCATCAGCCAAAGATTTATGTGGAGCGCGGAATTTTTTTTCTCGGCGATTATCAGCGAAACAATTCCGTTGTCCCCGAATTTGTCTTTCAGCCGGCAGTAAAGAGTGACAAAATTTTTGTCCTCCGCGATTTTGCGAATCTCTTCACGGGTAAATCGGCGCGTCGTCAAATTGAATTGATTTGTCTTGTTCGTCAGTTGCGCGATGCGGTCGAAATAAATTTCGGTGAACGCTCCGACCTCCGCGCTCATATCAAGCGACTTCAAAAATTCGTCATAGTCGGCAAAATTTTCTGCCGCCGTCTTTCGTTGTCTGTTCGCCCGGTAAAATTCGGTGCGTTGTCTGTCCTCACCGGAAACCGCGACAATGTCAAAATAACCTTCATCTTCAATCGCTCGAATGTACGAAAAAACATCGTCCGGATTTATTTCCGGCACGGCGACTTCCGGCAAAGTTTGACGAATCAATTCGCGTTCGGCGGGGTTGTCGTCGATAAAAACCATGTCGGCAAGTCCTATGTTCAACTCTTCGGAAATTCGTTTTATGTTTAAATTTTTCGGTTCCCAATTCGCGACGAAAATTGCAAAGTCATCAAGTGTCAAAACTCCGGACGGGTGAGAAAATCCGGTCTTTGCAACCTCTTCGTCATTTTTTGAACAGACGGCAAGAATTATTCCGCGCTCCTTCAAATTTTTGACGTAGGTTTGAAATTCTTCATAAGCTTCGCCGGTTGCCGTTTCATGCCCGATTGAAATTCCGGCAACTCCGCTTTCCCCGATTATCCCGCCCCAAAGCGTATTGTCCAAGTCGAGCACCAAACATTTTTTGACTTTGCCGAGAACGGCGCAGACAATTTTTTTCAAACTCTTTGCAACTTCCGGAATGACATCGTAATTCACGGCGAACTTGTAAGCGTAATATTGTGCGCGATTGTGCCAGCGACTCAAACCGATTTCCGCGGAAAGCCGATTAATGTCGTGAATGTAAAAGCCGGGATTTTTTTCTGCGTACTCCGCAAATTTTTCGTTGAGCCGCGCGACAAATCTTTGCAGACCGCCGGGAAAAACGGAGTCGAAATTTCCTTCCGGGCGGGTGTGCGGCATATCAAAATTATTTTGGATTATGACGGCGGAAAATTTTTCGGAAAGTTTTTTCCAAACGGTTTCAAATCTCCGGTATTCGGCGTTCAATTTTTCTTCGACTTCGTCCGGCGTGTCGAAAATTTCCGGGCGGTTCAAAATATTTACGGTACCGGTAAAAATTATGACAATCTCCGGATTAAATTCGTCCAAAATTTCATTCCCGAAAACCGCGTCCTCATAAAATTTGTTGTACTCGGATTCATAGAAAGTCGGAAGAATTTTTTCATTCAGCAAAAAAATTTCCGTCAAATTTTTTATGTCGTTGACTGTCGAGCCGGACAAAATCGCAATTCGTTTCGGAATAAAACTTTCGTCCGCACTTGCCCGGAGTTTGCGAAGAATTGATTTTTGTTTTCGGAGCAAAGTGTCGTCGTCAAAAATTTCTCCGGAGATTTTAAAATCTTTTGCCATGTTTTTTCCTTTCGGATTTTTTGTCCGGCTCCAAGTATTCGCGATTCATAAAACCGACCAAATCAAATTTGTCCTCAATAATTATGTCGCGTCTGCCCAAAGTCAACCAACTTGTCGTGATGACATTTCCATTGAGTTTTTCAAAGTACGGTTCTTCCGGCAAACCGACACCGGCATATACCAGTAATTTTTCGCCGGGCAGTTTTTCAAATTGCCGGAGAGTATTAAAAGGGATTCTTCCCCGCGCCTCTTGCAAAACGTAAATAATCCGGTTCCAATTTATATGTTCCCTCAAAAAATTCCAGCGGTCGCGAGCGTCGTCCGGTTTTGTTTCGTGCGTGAAAATAATTTCTGCGGTGTCGCCGTCCTCACCGACAAGTTTTGCCGCCGGAACGTATTCAACGTAACTTTCGTGCATACCGTGAAACGCCTTCATCATGTACACTTCTTCAATCGGTTTGTCCAAATACGTTTTCGGAT
>CAJOFG010000174.1:1451-4275 GCA_905233965.1 uncultured Selenomonadaceae bacterium | reverse complement strand
TACTTGATTGGCAAACTCCTGAAAATTTTTTCAATGACTGTCTCATTTCTTCTTGCATTTAACAATTTTTTTTTTGAGGTGTAGGAACGTCCGAATTTTTTATCGATTTTCAATGTGATCGTTGATTGTCGAAACTAAATGTAAAACGTCGAAAGGTTTGGCAACGTGATAATTCATTCCGCTGTCCAAACTTTTTTTCTTGTCCTCGTCGCGGGTGTTCGCACTCAATGCGATAATCGGCAAAGTTTTTACGTCCTCCCGGTTCAGCGCACGAATTGCGCGGGTTGCTTCGTAACCGTTCATAACCGGCATTTGAATATCCATTAAAACCAAATCGTAATAATTTTCCGGATGTTCGCGAATCGCATCGACGGCATCGCAACCGTCGGCAACGGAATCGACGGAGAATCCGAACTCAAGCAAAACCGTTTCGGCAAGCACCCGATTTATTTCAATGTCCTCAACCAGGAGTATCCGATATTTTCCGGTTGCCGATGCCGTCAATCTTTCTTTATCCTCGTCGTCGGATTTTTCTTCACGCGCGACTTTTAAAGGAATTTCAATTTTGAAGGAAGAGCCTTCATTTTTTTTGCTCGTGACGGAAATTGAACCGCCCATTATGTCCAACAATCTTTTCGTTATCGTCAGACCCAAGCCGGTGCCGCCGTATGCGTTATCGTTTGATTTTTCTTCACGCTCGAACGCCTCGAACATATGCTGCATAAATTCTTCGGACATTCCCTGCCCGTTGTCGGCAACGGTAAATTCGTAGCGAACGTAGCCGGAGCCGGACAAAAATTTTTGTTTCGCCGTGATTTTTACTTTGCCGCCGTCTTGAGTAAATTTCAGTGCGTTGCTTATCAAATTGCTCATAATCCGGCGGAAACAAACGATGTCGATAAAAACCGTTTCGTCTTCCAACTCGAAACTCTGTTCGACGGAAATTTTTTTCTTGTCCGCTTTGTACTTGAACATATTCAAAATTTCGTCCAACAATTTTTTCAAGTTGCAAACTTCCGTTTTGACTTCGACCTTCCCGTAGTCAATCCGGCTCATCTCAATCAAGTCGTCGATTAAAACGATCATGTGCAAATTTGCGTCATTGACTTTTTGCAGATACTCTTTCAAAAGTTCCGGCTCGTTCATGTGTCGGCTAGCCAAGTCGGTGAAACCTTTTATCGCGTTCATCGGCGTTCGCAAATCATGGGAAACGGTGAACAGGAATGACGATTTTATTTCGTTGCGTTTCTTCTCGTTTTCAATTTCGCTCCGGATTCGCGCTTCCTCAAGTTCAATCTCGGCACGAAGTTTTTCCTCCTCCATAATTTTTCGTTCGGTAATGTCCTCGATAAAAACGTAATAAACATCTCCGTAGCCCGGAAATTTTGCCAAGTGTCCGTAATCATCAACCCGACGAATCGCTCCGTCTTTGCGAATAATCCGGTACTCGACGTAATCCAGATTATTTCTGGTCTTGTCCGCAATTTGATTGTCGATTGACTCTTGAATTTCGTCGAAGTCATCCGGGTGAACCATTCCGCGAAAAGTGTTGCCCGTCAACTTTTTAAATTCTTCCTTCGTTCCGCAACCGTATATCCGGAGAATGGCTTGATTGACGTAAAGCACCTCAAAAGGTTCATGCGCCCTGTAAATAAAAAATCCGCCCGGAATTTGTTCCGCCAACCATTCCAAAATGTGTACGGTATCGCTTGAAGAAAAAATTTCATTATCCTTAACCAAATATCTCATTTCTTCACCGGCTTATCAAAAAATATTAACTCGTGACTCTTTCGACGACTCAAAAAAAATTCCCCCCTTAATGAGAAATTTTTTCAATTCGTTTCGTTACGAATTTTTTCCGCGAGTCGGTGAATCATTCTGAAACGGTAGACCAAGCCCGGCCGGGTGATGAAAATTTTTTCCGCCAATTCGCTTACCGAACACTCCGGATTTTCAAGTCGTGCGTCGATTGCCTCCTGTAAAATTTTTCGGACTTTAATTTTCGCGGTCTGCAAAATACGAATGTCTTCAAGTTGTTTTTGCGCCGTGTCGATCGCGGCATTTAAATTTGCCGTTTCGCAGTTGACCAACCGATTTACGAATATGCGAACGTCTTTCATGTTGCGCGCGCTTTCGTAACGCTCGACAGATTTTTCCGCGCCGACCATTCCCAAAAATTCGCAGACGGAATCGAAGTCGGTGAGAAAGACGACAAATTTTTCGCCGCGCTCGTAAAGACGCGGAGCAAATTCCAGGCGTTCAAAAATTTTTTTCGCGAACCGGGCAACTTCTTCGGAGTCGGAAGAAATTTCCATTCGATAAAAAGATTCCGGACGATTGACGGAGCCGCCGGCAAGAAATGCACCTCTCAGCCGGGCGACGTTGTAATTTCTTTTTCGCTTTGAGTGTGAAAAAATTTTTTCCAAGAAATTTTCCTTGTCCTCCGGGAAAAAAATTCTGACGACGTAGCGCATCGTTTTGCGAAGTTTTTTTGTACGAATCGCCGCAACTTCAGTGCGCACTTCCGGGAAAAATTTTTTCATGAGTTTCAAAACTTTCCGGCTGACTGCCGCATTGGAGTTTTCAAAATCGGCGCGTCCGTCAAAAAATTTTGCGCCGACTCTCAACAGTGCGCCCAACTCGACGACGTTGCAAATTTCGTCCTCGTCAAAAATTCGCGCCAATTCATTTTTCACATCTTCGGCATAAGACGGCATAATTTTTTCACCCCGCGAAAAATTTTATCGAATCGCGTTGCCTTCGTCAATTCGCAAAAAAAATTCCCGAACTTGCCGGGAGAAAAAATTTTATCGGATTTAATTTT
>CAJOFG010000174.1:0-1364 GCA_905233965.1 uncultured Selenomonadaceae bacterium | reverse complement strand
AAATTTTCGGCGGATTGTCAAGGGTGAGCGTTTCGATATTACGAATTTGCTCCGTGCTTGCGTAAATCAGGTACAGCGACGCATAATTTTTTCCGTCATTGCCGCGCCGCTTTTCAATAACAATTTTACTGCCTATCGGAGTTTGCGGCTCCAACGAATCCGGCAGAGAATATTTTTCCACGCCGAGCGCACCGGTAATTGCGGCGATGTTTATATCGTGTCCGCAGAGAAAAGTAAGGCGGCGCGTGTCAAGCGTCAATTCGTCGTGCATGACGCGGAGCAGAGGATTTGCAATGACAACGGCGATTGCCGGCGCGTTCATGACTTCGACAAGGCTGTCTTGAAATGCGCCGACGGTTGCCCACTGTTTTGCCGTAACTTTATTTCCGAAAGCGGCCGCCGTGTCCGAAGGCGATTCGTAATACTGCATGATGAGAGTATCCCTTGCGTTTGAAAGTCCGTCGGCAAAATTTTTTATGCCGGGTTCGTGTCCGACTTCAAGTGAAAGTTTCACGTCGCCGGAAACAAATTTTGTATTCCCGGTTTCTTTTGCGTAGGGAGAATTTTTTACGTCCAAAATTTTTTCGATAAGCGCAATTTCCGACGAAAATTTTTTATCCGACTCACTCCAAGAGTTCATACCGAAACTTTCGAGAACCTGACTTTCGGCAAGCGTCCGGAATTTTTCGTTGACGAACAGCAATTTCGATTCAAACACCGGATCGTTTTTGTCCTCCGAAAATTTTCGTTCGAGATGTACTTCGGCGAAAGGCAACATTCCGGTCGCAAAATAATGAGCGGTTGCAACCGTGCGCTGTCTGGAATTTGCGTAGAAACGAAATTCGTTTTCTGCCGGTTGATAATTTTCCGTCATGAAATTTTCCGCGACGAGATATTTTCTGAAATACTGCCCCAACTCAGTTTCAACCAAACCGCCGCGCAAAGAAAGTTCCCGCTGATTTGAAGTCCACTTTACAAATTTATGCGGCGTGAATTGTTTCGCCTTCTCATAATACGGAGCGCGGATATTGTGTCTGCTGAAAATCAAAACTTTTTCAAGCCGGTAATTGTCGCCGAATTTCGCCGCCTCCGTAAAGTTTACGAGCGACAAAATCAACGTCAGGATTAAAAAAGGTATTCCGAAAAATTTTTTCATGAACGATTCCTCCCGCCAAAATTTTTTTCAAGGAAATTCTAACACAACGGAATATTTTTCGGGAGGAAAATTTTTTCATCTCCAATCGCTCACCGTTTTCAAAATGTCGTAGGGTGTGTTGGTAAAGTAAGAATGTGCGACGTGACGTGGAATTTTTTCGTCCGACGAGGAAAAATTTCGCAGGAATATCGTACATATTTCAAGAAAT
>CAJOFG010000173.1 GCA_905233965.1 uncultured Selenomonadaceae bacterium | reverse complement strand
AGTCGTACAACACTTACATAGAGATTGCAAAAAAATTTAAGTGGAAGACCGTTAATTGTTCGGCGGGGAATTTTGCCAAGAGTGCGATTGACATTCACGACGAAGTTTTCCGAATAGTCGAGGAAGATCTTTTGATGGGCAGGTCACGCGATTTTTGAAAGCCGCCGACCGAAAAAATTATTTTGAACGCAAAAAAAGATTGTCGCGAAAATTTTTTCCGGGACAATCTTTTTTTGTTTGCGTGTGAAAAATTTTAAGCGCGTTCGATATAATTTCCGGTGCGCGTGTCGATTCTGAGAACGTCGCCTTCATTGATGAAGAGCGGGACGCGGACAACGT
The DNA here is from genome assembly GCA_905233965.1 of uncultured Selenomonadaceae bacterium. GTDB lineage: Bacteria > Bacillota > Negativicutes > Selenomonadales > Selenomonadaceae > Quinella. The sequence continues at coordinate 2,554 of CAJOFG010000173.1, read as the reverse complement.
AACCGGTTTCAACCGTCGCATTTTTCGTCGCGCCGGTCGCCGTGTTGCCTTTAACCGCCGGCTCACATTCGATAACTTTCAATTCGACGGAGTTCGGCAAGCTGATACCGATGATTCTGTCTTTGAAAGTTTGCAGGTTGACTTCCATATTCTCCATTAAATAATTCAGCGCGTTGCCGAGTTGTTCTTTGGTCAATTCGGTCTGCTCGTAAGTTTCGGTGTCCATGAAAGTATAATTGCCGTCCGTTTCGTAGAGGTACTGCATTTTTTTCGTGTCGAGCCGGGCGGGCGGCATTTTTTCGTTCGGGTTGAAAGTTCTTTCGACGACTGCGCCGGTCTCCACGTTTTTAATTTTCGTCCGGACAAACGCCGCACCCTTTCCGGGTTTGACGTGCTGAAATTCGACAACCTGCCACGCGTTGCCGTCAATCTCAATAGTAAGTCCGGTTCTGAAATCGGTACTTGAAATCATTGGAATCATTCCTTTCAAAAAATTACAACTCAATTAAATTTTTCGGACTCTTCGTCAAAACTTCCGCGCCGGAATTTTTGACAAGAACCGTATCCTCAATTCTCACGCCGCCGAATTCCGGAATGTAAATTCCCGGCTCATCGGTTACAATCATTCCCGGCTCCAACCTTTCACATTTGCTCAAACGACTCAAACGCGGCTCTTCATGAATTTCCAAGCCGACGCTGTGACCGAGTGCGTGGGAAAAATATTCGCCGAATCCCGCATCGGAAATTTTTTTTCGGACGGCGGCATCCGCAGCCTTTCCGCTCACCCCGGCTTTAATGACTTCGAGTCCGTGAAGTTGTGCGTCCAAAACGACGGAGTAAATTTTTTTCTGCCGTTCGTCCGCTTTGCCGACACAAACGGTTCGCGTGATGTCGGAGTGGTAGCCGGAAAAAACCGCGCCGAAGTCCAAAGTCAAAAATTCGCCGGAAAAAATTTCTTTCGCGCTTGCCGTGCCGTGAGGGAGACTGCCGCGAATCCCTGAAGCCGCTATCGTGTCGAACGCCGCTTTTTCCGAACCGAATTTTCTCATCAGATATTCCAACTCGGCGGCAACTTCAAACTCGTGCAGACCCGGACGAATGAAATTTAAAATTTCCGCAAAAGCTCTGTCGGCAATTTCGCAAGCCCGACGAATCAGCGGAATTTCTTTTTCGTCTTTGACTTGCCGGAGAGAATCGACTTCGCCGGAGTGCAATTCGACACCCGGCAAATTTTCGCGCAGGTAAATATATTCGTTGAAAGTCGTTATTCCACCTTCAAAACAAATTTTTTTCGCGCCGGAATTTTTGACTTCTTCCGCAACTTTTTTGAAAAGCCCTTCGCGTTGTTCGACAATCTCAAAATTTTTTGCCTGAAGTTTCGCCTGCTCCGTGTACCTGCCGTCCGTGACAAGTTTGCGAAAATTTTTTGTCACGAACAAAATCGTACTGTCGCCGCGAAATCCGCTGAAGTAAAAAATATTTTCCGGCTTGGAAATTAAAATTCCTTCAACGTCGCCGGAAAAAATTTTTTCGTTCAACTTTTTCAATCGCGACGAAAAATCAAATTCGGAACTCATTCGGCATCCCTCTCCAACTTTCGTACGGCAATTTCCAGAGCGGCAATGTAACCGGTCGCGCCGAATCCGGAAATTTGTCCCAAAACGACCGGAGCGATAACCGATTTGTGTCGGAACTCTTCGCGCTTGTAAATGTTCGACAAATGAATTTCGATAACCGGAACCGGCACGGCGGCTATCGCGTCCCGAATTGCAATGCTGTAGTGAGTGAAAGCTCCGGCGTTCAGCAAAATAAAATCGTAACGTCCCCGCGCTTTTTGAATCGACTCGATTATTTCGCCTTCGGAATTTGACTGCCGAATTTCTATTTCGTCAACGCCCAGCTCCGTCGCACGTTTTTTTAACATCTCATTTATGTCGCTCAAAGTTGTCTTGCCGTAAATTTCCGGTTCGCGTGCGCCGAGCAAATTTAAATTCGGTCCGTGAAGTACCAAAATTCTTTTACTGCTCATCTTTTCAGTAAGTGATGACAAATCTGTCCTCTCCCTTCTCGACTTCCAAATCTTTTGCGTCGAGGGTGACGACTTTTGAATAGCCGTTGCCTTTTTGCAATCTGTTAATCAGCTCATCGACGGCGGCGGGAAGTCCTTGAACCTCCATTGAAACGGAACCGTCGGTTTCATTTTTCACCCAACCGGTCAGTCGAAGTTCAATCGCCTCGCCTTGAGTGAAAAAACGAAAGCCGACACCTTGAACGCGCCCGGTAACATTTATCGCTTTACGAACGGCAAGTTCCGGATCGATCGGCTCGACTTTTTCGTATTCCTGACCGCCGCGTCCGAAAAATTGTTTAATTAAATTTCTCATGCATGACACCTCTCATCAAGGAAAATTTTTCAACTTTTTTTTCGACCGGAATTTTTACAAGTTGTTGAGCGTGCGGCGCGGAAAAAATTTCTTTGTCGTCATCGTCGAACAGTTTGGAAATTTTTTGCCGGAAAGTTTTTTCGTGAGGTTGAAAAAATTCAACGTCCGTA
>CAJOFG010000172.1 GCA_905233965.1 uncultured Selenomonadaceae bacterium | reverse complement strand
CGATTGACACCGACAGCAAGACCATCAGCTTGACTTTGAAGAACGGTTCCACCGTTACGGTCAGCGATATTGCATCCGGCGTTACCAACGTGAAATTCCGGATCGGCAGCTCTTACTACAATGCAAACCTCGAATCCGGTAACTGGAGCAAAACCACAAAGTAAGATAAACGAATAAAATAATTTCGGGTTGAAACCTCAGCCCGGATAAAACTCAACCGGGAGAAAGTCCTTCGACTTCCTCCCGGTTTTTTATGTTTTGCCGTGTAACAACAATTACCTCACCGATTGGAAAAAATCGGGAGGTGTTTTTTTTCAGGCTGAAAATATTTCCGATGACCTTCAGTCTTGACAAAAATATTCTGAAAAAATTATTGCGTCGGTTTGTGGGTTATGGTAAACTGTTCAACGTCACGGACGGTTGAGGAAAAAATTTTTTTAAAGTCCGCGACAAATCGGAAAGGCGGGAATGAATGGAAGTAATTTTGGCAGAGTACTTGGGTTTTTGTTACGGAGTGAAACGCGCAATAAAAATTGCCGAAGAACACGCGGACGGAAAAACCGTGACTTTGGGACCGATAATTCACAATCCGCAAATGGTCGAAAGCCTGAAAAAAAAAGGTGTCGGCATGGCAGAAAGATTGGAAGACATCAGCGAAGGTACGGTTATAATTCGCTCGCACGGAGTGAGTCCCGGAGTTTACGAAGAAATTAAATCCAAAGGTCTGAACGTCTTGGACGCGACTTGTCCTCACGTCAAAAAGGCGCAGACTTCGGCGAAGGAATTGAACAAATCCGGCTACAAAGTCGTTATCGTCGGAGAAAAAAATCACCCGGAAGTCAAAAGTATTTTGGGCTGGGCGGACAATAAAGCGACGATTATCGAAACGGAAGAGGAAGCGAAAAAGTTCGAGCCTTGCAAAAAATTGGGTATAGTTTCTCAAACGACGGTATCCGAATCTCATTTCGACAAAATAGTACTGCATCTTTTGAGCAAGTCGGCGGACATAAAAATTTTGAGAACGATTTGCACCGCGACAATTCAAAGGCAGACTGCGGCAAAGGAACTTGCGGAAAAAGTTGACGCGATGATTGTCGTCGGCGGAAAAAACAGCGCGAACACGACGAAACTTGCAAAACTTTGCTCGGAGAAATGCCCGACGTACCACATTGAAACAGCGAAAGAAATTCTGCCGGAACGGTTCAAGCAACTAAAAAAAATTGGTATTACGGCCGGAGCCTCAACCCCGGACCGGATTATCAGGGAGGTTACAGAGAAGTGTCAGAGGATTTGAAAACGGAGTCCATGGAAAGTCTGCTCGAAGCTGCCGATATTCAAAATATTCGTGAGCATGAGATCGTCGAGGGAACGGTAGTACAGGTGAATCGCAACGAAGCTTTTGTCGACATCGGTTACAAACAAGAAATTCCGGTGCCGAAGAGAGAACTTGCTTTTCCCGAACCCGAATCGGCGGAGGACGTTGTAAAAGTCGGCGACAAAATCGAAGTCTACATTCAGTCGCTCGGCGGCGAAAACGGAGGTGCGCTTTCCAAAATCAAAGCGGATCGTATGTCCGTTTGGAAAGACATCGAAGCAATCAAGGAAGAAGGCAAAACCGTAGAGGCGAAAATCACCCAAGTTGTCAAGGGCGGTCTCGTTGCCTCAGTGAACGGGTTGCGCGGCTTTATCCCCGCATCTCAAATGGAACTCCACTTCGTAAAAGATTTGTCCGTTTACATCGACCAAACCTTTGAAGTTGTGCCGATTGAGATTGACAAACACAAACAGCGTCTTGTTTTGTCGCGTCGTCAAATTCTCGAAAAGGAACGCGAAGACAAGCAACAAGAAATTTTCTCCACGCTGGAACCGGGACAAGTTATCAAGGGTACCGTAAAACGGTTGGTGGACTACGGCGCATTTATAGATATAGGCGGCGTGGACGGTCTTGCACACATCTCGGATCTCTCTTGGGAACGTGTAACTCATCCTTCGGACGTTCTGCAAGTCGGTGATGAAATTGACGTTTACGTCAAAAATGTGGATCCCGAAACGAAGAGAATTTCTCTTTCCGTGAAAAATACCCGCCGCGATCCGTGGCTCGACAAAGCGGAAAATTACGTCGAAGGTGATTTGCTGGAAGGAAAAATCGTCAAGCTTGCGAAATTCGGCGCGTTTATGGAAATCGAGCCGGGATTTGACGGACTCATTCCGATGGGCGAACTCAGCGACAAAAGAATCGAAAACGCGGAAGAAGTAGTTCAAGTCGGCGATGTCGTCAAAGTCAAAGTCTTGCGCATTGATTTGAAACGCAAACGCATTTCCCTTTCCTTGAATCGTGCGAAACGTGAAGCGGATAACGGAAATTTCAAACGTTATCAATCGACGGAGGAAGCGGAAGCTCCGGCAGAAACCGAATCTGCACCGGCTGAAGAATAATTCTTGACGAAAAATTTTTTTCCGGAATAAAAAAAGGCGGTACTCAAATTTTTTTGAGTGACCGTCTTTTTTGTTGCGACTCCTTCCGTTATTAAATTTTATTTCTTACCGGAAGGTTCGGTTACTTCGATGATTTTAAGTGTGACCGGCTTTTGTTACTTGTTAATCATGAATAAGCCGGGGTCGATGTCGTGGTAGCCCATATTATCGAGGACTTTTACAATCGCTTCGTTACGAGTGATTTGTTGTCCGCCCACCGAGTAGCTGTTTGCTCCGAAGTCGTTGTAAGTTACCTGTATACCGGCTTTAGCCCACAGCGAATTGATTTTTGCGGCGATTCCGTTCACGTTTGAGTCGTTTATTTCTTCCAGCGTATATGCTTGGAAACGTCCGCCCATCGTGTTGAAAAGTTGAGTATCGAGAGCCAATTCGTCGCGATTGCCGCCCGCTACTTTGTCGAGTTGTTCCTCATTA